>CAVJEZ010000071.1:7317-8853 GCA_963648625.1 Odoribacter splanchnicus | reverse complement strand
GTTTTTAAGGCGCAACAGGCTTTCTGTTGCAGACCTCATCATAAAAGATACGAGAGATCTGGGAGACTGTGCTGCAAAAGCCGTCTCCCTGCCTTAAGGCTGCGAAGCGGCAGAAAAGAAGGCAGCAGCCTGTTCAGGGCGGGCCATGCTGCCAGAGAAAGCGCTGAGAGAAACCAAAACAGGCCAGGGAAAACAGATTCTTCCTGGCGCTGTATCAGCCTGCTCCCCCTGATGCAGGCTGGTGCTAATCCCTTATGACCAAACCCGCGTTGTGCCTGGGCTGGATGAAAACTTGCGTTCAGGCACTATTCAGAGGAGACAATGTATGAAGAAAAGACTACTTCCTGCACCTGATGAGACGTTTTCTGAAAAAGAGGAAACAATGCCTTCATCCCGCAAGGCAGAGAAACTCATTAAGGCCTTCAGGTCATCCGGCACCCCCATGGAAGAGAAGATTTTTTCCACGGCCGATGTCGTAAGCCTTGTGAGAGAGGACATTGAAAGCCTCATGCGTGACAACAAATATGACTATGTTGTCAGCCTTTTTTACCGCGCTGGTATTCCGATTTCAGAAAACAGCCTGAAAATGTACTATGCAAAAGCCCAGAAGGAGGCACGGGAAGGGCACACAGAGTATGATACCTTAAAACAGCTGATTCTGGATGCCGCAGAGGAGCAGGACGGTCATGACGGCCAGGACGGCATGGCCGCCGAAGCCCTGCCATCCGCCGGAATCAGCATGGACTGTGATGCTGATGATGCTGACGGCCATGAGCCTGGGTTCAGGGCATAACCAGCTTCCGTCTCCGGCATTCAGCAGAAGCTGACACGGCAGACAAAAAACGCCAGGCAGGCAGGTACCGGCCTTGCCTGGCTTAAAGCAGGATGCCGCAGGCTTCACAGTCAAAAAAACAAAGGGGCCCGTGATTCACGGGCCCCTTTTCCTTCTTTGCCTAGTAGCGGGCTGACAGCTCCGCACCGGCTTTTTCTATATCCTGTTTCATCTTTTCCCTGGATTCCGCCAGCTTCTTTGCCAGTTCCTGGTCCTGCAGAGCCAGAATCTGGGCTGCCAGCCAGGCACTGTTGCGGGCCCCTGCCTTGTCCGTGGCAACGGTGGCAACAGGGAATCCGGGAGGCATCTGAACTGTGGACAAAAGGCTGTCCATGCCTCCGAAGGCGCTGCCGGAAATGGGGATGCCTATGACAGGCTTTGTTGTCCTGGCAGCCACGGCGCCGGCCAGATGGGCGGCCATGCCGGCTGCACAGATAAAGACTGAAGCCCCCTGCTCTTCCTGTTCGCGGATAATCTGCTCCGTGCGTTCAGGGGTGCGGTGTGCAGAAGAAATGGTAATGTAATAGCTGATGCCGAGCTTGCGCAGAATTTCTGTGCAGGGGGCTACTTTTTCCTCATCGGAAGCCGAGCCCATAAGAATGACTACTTGTGCCATGGATGCTCCTATCGTTTGCCAGCCAGACGCTCTATGCCCTTCATGGCAATATCGGAGCGGTAGCGGCTGTCCGGCATATGAATGCGGC
>CAVJEZ010000071.1:0-6451 GCA_963648625.1 Odoribacter splanchnicus | reverse complement strand
TTGCTTTTTTCCATGGTCTGCTTGGCAAAGAGCTTGCTGCCTTCCATGCGGGCACAGAAGCGGTCAGGGCCGAAGCAGGCTATGCCCAGGACACCCATGGCATCAACAATGCCCTCGGTGAGCGGGAGCTCGGGTCCGGGAATAACCAGATCGACTTTTTCCTCCCTTGCCAGCCTGCATAAGCCGGAAATGTCGTCGGCCGGCACCGGAACAGTGCGGACGCCTGCCATTTCCATGCCTCCGTTGCCGGGAGCAACGATAATTTCAGAAACCTTCGGGCTCTGGGCCAGCTTCCAGACCAGGGAGTGTTCCCTGCCTCCGGAGCCGATTACTAATATGCGCATAGATAATCTCCAGGGTAATTTCCATCAAAGACAGCCTTCCTGCCTGGCTTGTTCCCCCTTTGCAGGCATCTGGTGCAGACGCCAGGTGATGGCATCGGGGAGCCAGGACCGGAAATTCAGCCTGCTGTGGCAGGCCGCCGCAGATGAGCTCTTAAACAGTCTGTTAATGCTGTTTCTGCTTAAAAAAAAGCCGCTCATGAGCGGCCGCAGAACCGTTGGGCAGCAACGTGTCCTGTCTCTGGGTAAAGGCTGAAAAAGGGTACTCCGGAATCCGGAGTACCCTGACAAACAAAGCTCTAGTAATTGGGATTCACTTCAAAGTCGCTCATGTCGGGCTTTGTGTTGGGATCCATGGCCTTCACGTCAAGAGGATAGGCCACAACCATGCACTGCCTTGAGCCAATGCCGAGATCAGGCGAGGTATTGATGCCGACAACGAGGTCCAGCGTGCCGTTGTTGTCAACGTCAGCCAGATCGACAGCTGCGACCGAGCCGCGGATGCGGCGGGTTTTCCACTTGAGGGCAAGGCCTACGCCGTCCCAGTAGAGGGCGTGGATTTCGCCCTGCGGGAAGTAGCGGTAGCGGTCAAAGATCTGGGAAGCCGTGGAAATGGGCTTGTTGACCAGCAGGACAGGCTCGCCGATGTTGCCGATGTCGGCGGTCACGAGGTTCATGGGAGCGTAGTACTTGCTGGGAAGCTGCGTGCTCTTGTCAACACCAAGTCCGGGCATGGACTTGTAGTGGTCCATGCCGACAGCAGAGCCGGAGAAACGTTCCATTGTGGTATGGATGAGCGTGTTGTTATTGCCCTGGTAGAGCTTGATGCGCTCGTCGGCAGTCAGCACGACCAGCTGGCCCTGCGTGGATTTTCCCGGGGGAATGTAGGTGAAGTTGTAGCAGTTGGCGTCCTTGGGCAGATCCAGCTTGCGTCCCAGAACATAGGAGTCGCCGCTGCGCTCGGCAATGCGCACGCCGGGAGCAAAGAGACGGACGGAATCCCAGCCCATGCCAATCAGGGTAGGCGTGTAGTAGGGCGGAATCTTGGCTACGGAGATGAAGAACGGGGCGCGCTTGGCCACTTCGCGGAACTGGTTGCCCTTGAAGGTATAGAAGTAGGTGTAAGGCCTGTTGTCTTCCTCATTGTAGGTGGAAACAACCAGGTCCAGCGTGCCGTCGCGGTTCAGGTCAATGCAGCGGAAGCTGAAGTTGGTATTGGAGGCAGTGATCTTCTGGCGGCCGAGTTCCTTCATGCGCTGTCCCTGGCCGGGCCAGGTCCAAATAGAGATGTCGTGCTCGCCGAGGATGGCTATCTCGTTCCTGCGGTCGCCGTTAAAGTCGCCCACAAGCATGCCGGCCATTTTCTGGTTGAGTCTCTGTGTACGCAGACGGGAAGAGTCATCGCTGCCACTGTTGCCCTGGTAGCGTAACTGGGGATTAAGATAGATACCGCTGTTATTGGTACCGGTTCCGGTCTCATTAACAATGATACCATTGCTTCTGTCCTGATTGGCGCAAAATGCGGGATCAGCCACGAAAAGGCTGCCTGCACAAAGCAGGACAAACAGGAAGAGAGCGGCACGTACTATGCGCATATGGTCTCCTTTATACACTGTGAGTCCGCAAGAGCGGATGGATAGTCTGAGTATCATGAAGCTGACTGCTTCAAGGCAAGGCATAATACCCTGTCTTTGCGTGGTCTGCAATGTTGTTATTGCGTACAGGCGCCTGTGAAGGGCTCCTGCCTGCACCGGAAATCCCTCCCTGAATCCCGGCAGGACAGGCCTGTCATGCAGTTGTCATTTGGGGCTTTGTCTGATACCGGAAATCAGCTTTTCAGGCTGGAATATCAGACACAGATGCGGGCTGCGGGGATATATTTCCTGTTGTATGCACCCGTACAAGTATGAATGAGAGTGTGAACACCTGGATATGAAGACCGTTTCAGCATCCCCTTCCGCAACCCCCTCTCCCCTGCGATCTTTCCGCATTGTTGCGGATGAGCGTTATGCGGCCCCGGTCAGGAGCCTGCTTGAGCAGGAAGGATTCCGTTTTGAGCCGGAGCCTTTTTCGGACATATGCTTCCGGCTTAGGGAAGAGCCCTTTCCTTTGGGATCTTCCCTGGCTGCCTGTTTTGGCTATGTCTACATACAGGACAGATCGTCCATGCTTCCGCCACTGGCCCTGGCGCCAAAGCCGGGCTCATTCGTGGTGGACATGTGTTCAAGCCCGGGCAGCAAGACAGGATTTGTGGCGCAGCTGGTGGGCAGGGACGGCTTTGTCCTGGCCAATGAGCTCTCGCACTCCCGCCTTAATACGCTGCGCATGAACCTGCATGCCTGCAACTTCATACAGGCAGGGACATGCTCTTATTCAGGAGACAAACTGCCACTGCGGGAAGGGTCCTGCAGCTATATACAGCTTGATCCGCCCTGTTCCGGGTGGGGGACGGTAGAAAAAAATCCCCATGTCCTTGATGTCTGGCGCAGGGAAAAGATACAGCCGCTGATCCAGCTGCAGCGCAGCCTTCTTGAGCATGCGGCAAGGCTTTTGTCTCCCGGCGGCATTGTTGTCTATTCGACCTGCACGACAAACAGCGATGAAAACGAGCGCCAGGTCGAGTATGCGGAAAGGGAGCTCGGGCTTGTGCGCGATCCCCTTGAGCCCTTCCCCGGCTTTGTCTGGGATCCGAAGACAGGCAGCGAGGGCACGCTCAGGGTGGACGGAACGCGTTCCCAGGCCCAGGGGTTCTATATTGCCCGCCTGCGCAAGCCTCAGGGGGCTGCCACCTCCTGTGATGAGCCTTCATGCAGGGAAGAAGCACAGGGCTGGGGAGGCGGTTCTGTCGCAGCAAAGGATCTTGCTTGTGCCACAGTCAGCCCTGCCCTGCTTCCTGAGGGCAGGTGCGGCGTCTTTTCAGGAACGGTCCGTTTTCTCCCGCGCCTTGCTGGCATATGTCTTCCTGAAAAATTTGTCTGGCAGGGCTATGCCCTTGGAAAAATGGGCGCCCAGGGCTTTCAGGCTGATCCCAGGCTGCGCGTCTGCATGGAGCAGAATGAGCAGAGCCTGGTCCTTGAGTCCGTAGCCGAGGTGCGCTCCCTTCTGAGCGGTGCTGCCCGCAGGACGGAACTGAAAGGAAAGGAGGCCGGCCTGTGGCTGGGAGATATCCCGTTAGGCCGTGTCAGCCTGCGCCAGGGGCGCATTATTGCGGCTTTTGGCAGGTAGGCAGGCTGCCAGTCTTATCACCTGCCGGCCTGTTCTTATTTCTTTGGTGCCCCATTATTGCGCAGATATGCCAGGGCAAAGGCTGCCTGCCCCAGCGACAGACCGCCGTCCCCGGCAGGGACCTTGCGCGGGACAAGAGGCATAAAGCCAAGTTTTTCCAGCTCCGTGCAGAGCATGTGCCTCAAAAGCGCATTGTTGATGACGCCGCCGCCAAGGCCAACGTACTGTCCGTCGCTTTCCTGATGGGCCTTGCTCACAAGCCTGGCAAGGTTTCCGGCAAGCTGCACATGAAAGTCAAGGGCGGTATAAGCCGGATCAGCTCCTTCCTTTTGCAGCCTGCATACACGTTCAAAAAGGGCGCAGGAATCAAGAAGAAGCGTTTCGTCGTGCTCAGTGACAACGTCCGTGCCGATGGGGATGTCCATTGTGCCGGCGGAAGAGGCAAGCGTTTCCAGGCGGATGGCTGCCTGGCCTTCATAGGTGATGCTGTCGCAAAGGCCCAGCTGGGCGGAAACGGCGTCAAAAAGCCTGCCGCAGCTTGAAGACAGCGGCGAATTGATATGGCGCCGGATCATGGCAAGGACAAAGGAAGCTTCCCTGCCTTTTTTTGCTTCCCATTCCGTCAGAAGCGTGTTCGCAAGACCGGCATCATGCACCATGGATGCCAGCGAGAGGGCCAGGCGCCAGGGCGATTTTGCTGCGGCATCGCCGCCAGGCAGGGCAAAGGGAACAAAATGCCCTGCCCTTGACCATTGTGCCCTGCCAAGGTCCATGCGGACAAGCTCGCCTCCCCAGGCCGTTCCGTCAAGGCCGAAGCCAAAGCCGTCAAGCACAAGAACCAGGGACGGCTTTTCAATGCCGTGCTCTGCCAGAACAGAGGCTGCATGGGCAGCATGGTGCTGCAATGTTATAAGCGGGGCCTGCCATTCCTGCGCAAGCTTTGCGGCAGCCCTGGACGAATAAAAATCAGGATGGGCATCGCAGATGACAAGCCCGGGCTGTACTTCAAGAAGGGACTGAAGATGAGCTGTCACCTCGTCGTAAAACGCTGCTGCACCGGCCTGTTCCAGATCGCCTGTATGCTGGCCCACAAAGGCATCCGATCCCCTGGTAAAGCAGCAGGCAGCCTTGAGATCCGAACCGGCTGCAAAGACGCATCCTGTCCCGGTATTCCGGGCAGTTTTGCCAAGCTGGATGGATGCCGGCACGTAGCCTCTGGCCCTGCGCAGGAAAAAGGCCGCAGGAGCATCCTTCCCTTCATCGTTCAGGGCGACGACGCTGTCATCCACGCGGCAGAGGATGTCGCGGTCGTGCAGAAGAAAGCAGTCGGCAATGTCTTGAAGCCTGCGTATGGCCTCGCGGTTGCCAAGGCAGATGGGGCTGCCGCTGCTGTTGCCTGACGTCATGACAAGGACAGGCTCTTCCAGCCCGAGGCTGGAGCATTTTCCGGCGAGTGCTTTCAGAAGGACAATATGCAGGGGCGTTGTCGGCAGCATGAAGGCAAGCGTTGTGAGATCCGGAGCCAGTTCTTTTGGCAGCGTGCCAGGCAGTGCTTTCAGGATGACGGCAGGACGCATGGGCGAGGCAAGAAGCCCGGCCTCGTTGTCGGAAAGCCGGCAAAGGGATCTGATGGCTTCAAGGGATCTGCACATAAGCGCAAAGGCCTTGTGGGGCCTGTTTTTGCGCTGCCGCAAAAGCTGTACCACGTCCGGCCTGCGGGCATCGCAGACAAGCTGGAAGCCGCCAAGCCCGCGCAGGGCAAGGATTTTTCCTGCAATGATTGCATCTGCGGCCCGATCAACGGCTCCTTCCATGGAAGCCGGAGTCGGCTGCGTTGTGCCGGCCAGCACGTCCTCATGTTCCAGAAACCAGAGCCTGGGCCCGCATTCAGGGCAGGCAACCGGTTGTGCATGAAAGCGCCGGTTGAGGGGATCGGTATATTCTTTGTGGCAGCCGTCACACATGGGAAAGCAGGCCATGGAGGTCACTTCCCTGTCGTATGGTATTGAACGGGTTATGGTGTATCTGGGACCGCAGCTGGTGCAGTTGGTAAAGGCATAGTTGTAGCGCCTGTTGGCCGGATCATTCATGTCGGCCTCGCAGTCGGCGCAGATCCCTACGTCGGGGCTGATAAGGACATTGTGCCCCTGGTGCCCGTGGCTCATGACAATGGTGAATTCCGTTTCGCTGCCAAGAAGCGGCATGTCCTCCTCTGCCAGGCCGGTCAGCCTGGCCAGCGGTGGGAGCTTTTTTCTGAGAAGCTCAGGGAATGCCTGCACGTCCTCTGCACGGCCCTGTATCTCAATGCATACGCCTTCGCTGGTGTTTCCCACACTGCCTGTGAGGCCCAGTTCCCTTGCCAGGCGGTAGACAAACGGCCTGAAGCCTACGCCCTGTACCTGTCCCCGGGCAAGAAGCCGCCTGCGCAGGGCGGCTGTGCCGGCTAAAGAAGCTTGTGCGTCTGTTTGTACGCCTGTTTGTGCATTTTTGTCGCTGGGCATGGTACGGCTCGCTTGAGGTAACGGAAGCCTGCCTGGCAGCAGGCTTTTTAGGGGCATATCCGGGCTTCCCCCACACTATACCAGACAAAGGGCAGACAGCAACGAAAAAGGGGACAGATGCAGTATCTGTCCCCTTTCAAAAAGATATTGTCTTACAGCTGGCAAAAGCGTTTAGTTCTGCGCTTCGGCCTCGCCCAGCTTCTGCTTCAGAAGCTCGCCCAGGTTCTGGGAGCCTGCTTCGGCAGGGCCTGTATGGTATTCCGTGCCTTTTTCTTCCTCATGGGCAGCTTCCTGCTTGAGGGAGAGGCCCAGGCGGCGTTCCTCGGCACTCACATGGATGACCTTTGCCTCGATTTCCTGGCCGTCCTTAAATACCTCGGCCGG
>CAVJEZ010000070.1:0-8891 GCA_963648625.1 Odoribacter splanchnicus | reverse complement strand
CTACCTCACCAAGGTACCGGATATACAGCAGAAATCATACGGAAATGTTACGCTTTGTATCCCCAATAAGGAAATCTTTGCCTTTTTTACCAAGACTATCGAATCCGTCTTTCGCAGGAAAATACAAGGCAATGACAGTCTCGTCCCGCTCCTTGACGTCTTCTATGACGCCTTCTGGAAGAGAGAAGACAAAAAGGTTACAAAAATACTTTCTGCCTTGTTTTTGAATACGAGCAGGTCGTATGACTATGAAGTCCTCTGCCAGGCGCTTCTGGCGGGGGTGTTCAAGGCAAAATATCCATGGACCACGTCAAATTACGAGATCGGTCCGGGCAGGGCTGACATTATCGTCGAAGATTGGATTCATAAGCGTGCCGCTATCATTGAACTGAAGCATGCTGATATAAAGGAGGGCATGGACTCCTCTGCAGATGATGCTCTCAGACAGATTGCCGATATGAAATATGACGCTCCCCTGCACCGCGATTACCCTGTTGTCCTGCACTGGGGCATAGCCTGCCGTGACAAGAGCTGTGTCGCAAAGTCTATGGCTGGCTAAGGTGCCACTTCCGCTATTTTCTGAAAAAGGAGAATGACAATGGCCGATAACAAAATCTTTCTCGGAACGCGTTCATTCCGCAAGATGCGCGAAGATAATACCTATGTAGACAAGACCGGCTTTATCAGCGAGTTTTTATCTGGCTCAAAAGCTGAGGTATCTCTTATTACAAGGCCAAGACGCTTTGGAAAGAGTCTTTTGCTTAATATGCTGATGGAATTTTTTGATCGGACAAAGGACAGCGGGAAACTTTTTGAAGGTCTTGCTGTTTCAAAAGATAAGGAACTTTGTGAAAAATGGATGAACAAGTATCCTGTTATATATTTATCTCTCAACAAAATAAAAGCAGATTCTTTTGACATAATATATACTCGTTTTCAGCGCAGTATTTCAGATCTATATAAAGAACATATATATTTACTAAATAGCAATAAATTAACTTCATTTGATAAAGATGATATAATATCAATTATAAATAAAACATCTAATACTGCTGATTTATATGATTCATTAAATTTACTTTGCAAGTATATCTATGTACATTGTGAAAAAATGCCAATTATTCTTATTGATGAATATGATGCACCTCTGTCAAAAATTAAAGGAGATGAAGACTATGAAAAAATGACTTCCTTTATTGGAAATCTTTTTGAAACAGGTCTCAAATGCAATGATTATTTTCAATTTGCAATTTTGACAGGTTGCCTGCGCATCACTAAGGAGAACTTCTTCACTGGCCTCAACAACTTTAAGTGCTTTGGTATTAATGACACTAAATTTGCTGACAAATTTGGTTTTACCCATGAGGAAGTGCAGACACTTCTTGCAGAAAATGGATTCAGCGACAAGATGGGTACACTGCAGGAATGGTACGACGGCTACTGCTTTGGCAGCAACCAGTCCATTTACTGCCCATGGGATGTCATGCAGTATCTCTTTGACCTGCAGGATTCACCAAACGCCCAGCCTCAAACGTACTGGAAGAATACCAGTAGCAATGATGTCGTAGAGTTTTTTCTTGATAATTATATGGAAAAGCTTGATGACAGAATTACCAAACTGCTAAACCATGGATGTATTGCGGCTAATATAAAAGAAGACCTGACCTACAAGAATCTCTATGACACAGAGGAAAACTTATGGACCGTCCTGTATCTCACCGGATATCTTACCAGGATACCCGATACACAGCAGGAAACAGACGCTCCTGAGCTTCGTATTCCCAATAAGGAAATTTTTACAATTTTTTCCCAGACTATAGAATCAGTCTTTCGCAGGAGAATAAAAGACAAAGAGGAGCTTGCCCCCATCTTTGACGCCTTCTGGAAGAGAGATGACAAAAAGCTTAGTGAGTTACTTTCTGACTTGTTTTTGAAGACAATAAGTTTCCATGACTACTATGAGGTCTATTACCATGCCTTTCTGGCAGGGCTGTTCAAAGGAAGATACCCCCAGACCAGGTCAAACTACGAGAGCGGGCTGGGCAGGGCTGACATTATTGTCAAAGACAATGCGAACAAGAGGGCTGCCGTCATTGAGATAAAAAAGCATGACGAAACAGATAAGCCGCTATCATCTTCTGCAGACAAAGCTCTCAGGCAGATTGCCGACATGAAATATGACGCTCCCCTGCACCACAATTATCCCGTTGTCCTGCACTGGGGCATAGCCTGCCGTGAAAAAAGCTGTGTCGCAAAGTCTGTGGCTGGCTAAACAGCTTGCACCATCTCATATCTGACCAATATCTAACAGGAATATACTATGAGCTTGCTTATCAGAGATATGTTTGCCAGTGATATCAACAGGCACATCAATGGCGTTATCAAGGTAAACGCTGACCAGGCAGATGTTATAAGCCAGGAAGTCCGTGAGTATGTCATAACCAAGGACCTGAAGAAGCTCTTTACCAGCTTTTTCAATGTCTATACGGACGCATTCACCGAGCCCACCAACGATATCGGCGTCTGGATTTCCGGCTTCTTTGGCAGCGGCAAGTCTCATTTCCTGAAGATGCTCTCCTACCTGCTTGAAAACAAGGAAATAGACGGCAAAGGGGTAGTCGAGCATTTCCGCGAAAAATTTGCTGATGATCCGGCGACCTTTATGCTTGTAGACAAGGCAACGCAGTGCGAGACGGAAACTATTCTCTTCAATATCGGCGTTGAAGCGGGGAACAAGGACGATGCACCAGTCCTGAGTGTTTTTGCCAAGAAGTTCTATTCTCATCTGGGCTTCTATGGCGAAAACCTGAAAGTGACAAGGTTTGAACAGCATATTGCGCAGGAAGGAAAGACAGAAGAATTTCGCCGCGTATTCGAGCAGAAAAAGGGCATCCCCTGGCTGGAACAGAGAAGAGCCTTTGGGTTCAACGGCAAATACATCGTGCCGACACTCATGGAAGTGCTGGACATGTCGGAGGCAGATGCACAAAACCTGTTCAGAGACAAGACAGAGGAAAATCTGTCCCCTGCCAGTTTTGTGCAGGACATAAAGGAATATGTCAGAAGCAAGCCCAAAAATTTCCGCCTGCTTTTTATGGTGGACGAAGTCGGCCAGTATACCGGCTCTGATATTGACCGGCTGCTCAATCTTCAGTCCCTGGTAGAGGAGATCGGCAAGGTCTGCGGCGGCTCAGTCTGGGTGGTCTGTACCGGACAGGAAGCAGTTGACGAAATCATCCGGGTGCGCACAAACGAATTCTCCCGCATCCAGGCACGCTTCAAGACACGCCTTTCCCTCTCGCCTTCTTCCGTGGATGAAGTTATCCAGAAACGGCTTCTCAGCAAAAAGCCCGATGTCATCCCCGGCCTTGAAGCCCTGTATGGCGAGAATGACTCTGTGCTCCGCAACTTGTTCAGCTTCAGGGACTGCAGACAGGATATCAAAGGCTTTGGCGGGCCGCAGGAATTTGCGGACGTCTATCCCTTTGTCCCGTATCAGTTCAAAACCATGCAGAATGTGTTCAAGGAGATACGCACGCACGGAAACGTGGGCATGAGCTTTTCCGACGCCGAGCGTTCCATGCTGTCAGCCTTCCAGGATGTGGCGAAAAAAGTGCAGGACAGGGATGAATATGCCCTGGTTCCGTTTTTCTGCTTCTACGACCATGTGCACAGCTTCCTGGACAGTTCCATCCGCCGTGTCATCGAACGCTGCCAGAATGCAGCCGAGTCCGGTGCCGGCATTCAGGAGCTGGATGTGCAGGTGCTGAAGCTGCTGTATCTCATCCGCTATGTGGACGATATCAAGTCCACGCTGGACAATATTGTCATCCTCATGGCCGATGACATACGCAGGGACAAGGTCGGGCTGCGCGAAGAAGTCAGAGGCTCTCTCGACCGCCTGGTACAGCAGAACTATGTAAACAGGACCGCAGATACGTATATGTTCCTGACTGACGAGGAACAGGACATACAGCGCGAAATAAAAAACACCCTGGTGGATTCAGCGTCTATTGCGGAGAGTATAGGCAAGCTCATCTTTAACGACATCTACCGTTCCAAAAAGTTCAGCTATGGCAAAAATGTTTTTCCCTTTGAGCTGATGGTGGACGACGTGGTGCAGGCCAGCGTGCCAGGTAGCATGAAGCTGCAGTTCATTACCCTGGCAGGCGGTGCCTGCGACAATGACAATGCCTGGTTTGTGATGAACTCCCGCAAGCAGGCCCTGCTGGTGCTTCAAGACAGCGGCTATTATGACGCCCTGGAAAAATCCATGAAGATTGAAAAGTATGTGAGGCAGCGCAATGTACGGGAGCTGCCTGAATCCATGCAGAAGATCATCAAGGACAGGCAGGATGAGGCAGCAGACTTAAGGCTGGCTGCCAGGGAGGCCCTGTGCAAGGCCATACGGAAGGCTGACTGCTATGTGGACGGCGTACACTTGCCCGGCAAAAAGAGCGGCAGCGAAACGGACAGGATTGAACAGGCCCTGGAATACCTTGTTGCGCACGTATACAGCGAGCTGGACCAGATTAAGGAACATGCCGACAGTGACGCAGATATCCTTGATGTCCTTGCAGGAAAGGGACACAAGGACCTGGGCGGAATGTGGCCCAACCAGGAGGCTGCTGCCACGGTGGAAGAGTATCTGCAGATGCAGGCAAAGCGCATGCAGCCTACTTCCATGGCGGACATCCAGTCCCGCTATCAGGCTGTTCCCTATGGCTGGCGCGAAACTGATATTGCCCTTGTCGTGGCCATGCTTTTGTACGAGCAGAAGATTACTGTCAAACAGTCGGGCAGCGCTGTTTTGCCCGGCGACCGCAGGCTGCCAGGCATATTGCACAAGAAAAACGAGATCGGCAAGACGGGCGTTTCGCTGCGCCAGAACGTAAGTGCCGCCAGGCTGAATGCGGCAAGAGGCTTCCTCAGGGACTATCTTGACTGCATGGATGTGCCTGGCGATGAAGACGGGCTGGTCAGCTTCATTGTTGACAGGCTGACAGCGCAGAAAGAGCAGTATGAAGAGCTTTTGAGAAACAAATATGCAGGCAGCTCCCGCTATCCGGGCAGGGCTGATGTGCAAAGAGCCGTTAGCCTGCTGCAGGAGGTCTTGTCCCAGCGTAAGGACAATGATGCCCTTGTGTCCGCCCTTGCAGGCCATGAGGACGAACTTTTTGAGTCCAGGGACGCCCTGCAGCGTGTGACATCGTTTTTTGACAGCCAGAAGCATATCTTTGATGCTGCCGTGAAGATGCTGGAAGACCTGAAAAAAGATCAGGACTATCTTGATCCGGACAGTGAAGTCAGCAAGGCTCTTGAAGAGATCCGCCAGACAGTTGCAGGGCAGGGCGCATTTGACTACGGGCGCATTCCGAAACTCAATTCGCAGATGGACACTGTCCGCAAAGGGCATGGCGTCCTGCTGGACAATAAGCGCAGGGAACTGCTTGAGCTTGCCGGACAATGCATGGATGCAGTCAGGCAGGCAGTTCCTGAGTCAGCCGCCGGCAATGAAGAAGCCGAAGGCATCGTGGGAGAGGCTCAGAAGTTTTTCTCGGATAGAGAAAAAGCTATAGGTCAGGAGGAAAGCCTGGCTCTCCTTGACAGCCAGATGCTTGCTCTGACGAGGGGAAAGGACAAGTTCTGCGATCTGATCGAGAAAGCCTGCTGGCCCATCTTGCCTGCCCCCAAGCCTGATCCTGAGCCAGAACCTGGGCAGGAAGAGCACAATGGCGGCAGGGGAACAGGAGGCTCTGGTACAGGCTCTGATACGCAGCCTGAAAAGACGGGTACCGGGCCACAGAAGCCGGATACGGATCCGAAGCCTGAGCCTCAGAGAAAGGTCAGCCGCTACAGCCGCCAGGTCATTTTCTCCGCAAAGTGCCTTAACTCTGAAGCGGACATAGATGCCTATGTGGAGAGGATCCGCTCAAATCTTAAGAAGTATATGAAGGACTGTGACAGCATTGAACTGTATTAGGGGCTGCAGCAGCATCCGTACTAATGGCTGAAGCATGGCCGTAGCAGGGGCTGTACCAGGGCTTGTCAGGACGAGGGCGCAGGGCATGGACAAGAATGCAATCAGAAAATACGCGGTGTGGGCAAGAAGGGAGCTTATCGGGCAGGTCAGCCAGAGGGCCCTGCAGTACGGCATCTCTGAAAACGGCTGCGGCGACAAGGATGCCGACACCATAAACGGGCATCTGCTGACAGCTGCGGAAAAAAGGCAGAGGCAGGCCCTCATCAGCAAAATCAGCAAGGACGGGTACCACCAGGTCATGGAAGAAGCGGCCTATACCTGGTTCAACCGCTTCTCTGCCCTGCGCTATATGGAAGTAAACGGGCTTGTCCCCTCCCGCGTGCGCGTGTTCACGGACGAACAAAACAGCTTTAATCCGCAGATTGTGGCAGAAGCCATCAATCTGAGCCTGGACGGCCTGGACATGGAGCGTGTCTTTGCCCTCAAAGAGGACAGCAGGACAGAGGAGCTCTTCAAGTACCTGCTGATCACCCAGTGCAATGCCCTCTCTGCCATCCTGCCCGGACTGTTCCAGAAAATCGAGGATTACACCGAGCTTCTCTTCCCTGACAACATGCTCAGGGAAGAGAGCGTCATCGGCCAGATGATATCCCTTATTCCGCAGGAAGACTGGACGGACCAGGTGCAGATTATCGGCTGGCTGTACCAGTACTACAATACAGAGCTTAAGGATGCTGTCTTTGCGGGCCTGAAGGACAATATCAAGATCAGCAGGGAAGACATTCCTGCCGCAACGCAGCTTTTTACGCCTGACTGGATTGTCCGCTACATGGTGGAAAATTCCCTGGGACGCCTCTGGCTGGAAGGGCATCCGGACGACAAGCTTAAGAAAGACTGGGACTATTATCTTGAGGAAGCGGAGCAGAAGCCCGAGGTGCAGGCTCAGCTGGAAGCCATACGAAAGGAGTACGCCAAAATCGAGCCTGAAGACATCCGCGTTATCGATCCCTGCATGGGGAGCGGCCACATCCTTGTGGTGATGTTCGAAGTCCTGATGCAGATATATGCAAGCCGCGGCTATACTGCCAGTGATGCAGCGTCCCTGATAGTGGAGAAAAATCTCTGGGGCTTGGACATAGACGAGCGTGCAGCCCAGCTTGCGTACTTTGCTGTCATGATGAAGGCAAGGAAGTATGACAGGGGCTTTTTCAGGCGCAAGGTGCAGCCAAATGTGTATGCCATTGAGGAGAGCAACGGCATCAACAGGGAAGGCGATGAGTACAGGCTCTTTGTGAATGGCAATGCAGGGCTTGAGAAGGCTCTGGGTACCATTCTGGACGAACTGTATGACGCAAAGGAATACGGCTCTGTCCTGAATGTGACAAAGGTGGACTTTGAGGCGCTGTACAAGAGGGTTGCCGAGATAGAGAGCGACAGCAGCCTGGCTCATGATGGTGTGCGGAAGCGTATCCTGCCGCTGATTAAGGTGGCTGAGGCTCTGGCTCAGAAGTACGATGTTGTGTGTACAAACCCGCCGTACATGGGCAGTTCCGGCATGGGGAGCAAACTAAACAAGTTTGTAAAGAAGCACTATCCTGACAGCAAGAGCGACATGTTTGCTGTGTTCATTGAAAAATGCAGGCAGATGGCCAGGGAAAGTGGCTATCAGGCAATGATTACGCAGCAGGCCTGGATGTCTCTTGCGAGCTATGAAAAACTACGTAACAAAATCAATGAAATCAGCATAGTTAATATGGTTCACTTGGGACCGAGGGCTTTTGATGAAATATCTGGGGAGATGGTGCAGACTACAAGCTTTATTTTGCAAAATACAAAGATTAAAGATAGAAATGGAGTCTATTGTTGCTTGGTGGAAGAATCTTCTGAAAAGAAAAAAGAAGAAGTTTTTTTGAAAAAGGAACATTTATTTACATCTACGCAAGAGAATTTTGAGAAAATTCCTGGATCTCCAGTATCTGCATATATGGTTGGTGATATATTGGCGAGTGTGTATGAAAAAGGAACTACACTTCAAAATATTGGTGAAGTGAAAATTGGAATGGGTACTGGAAATAACGATCTGTTTTTAAAATTGTGGTGGGAGGTTGAAAGTGAAAAAATATGCTATTCTGTTATGTATGTTGAAGAGGTAAGAAGTACAGGAAAGAAATATTTTCCCTACAGTAAAGGAGGCGATAGAAAACGCTGGTATGGAAACCATGACTATGTTGTTTGGTATGATTTAGATGGGCAAGAGAAGATGAAAAAAACCTCTGGTCATCGCGAGAACGGAGGATATTATTACTATTTTCATAAAGGAATAACATGGTCTTATAGTACAATGGCTTCATTTTGTGCTAGAATTATGCCAAATGGTTTTGTTTTCGATGTTAACGGGTCATCGTTGTTTTTACCTCCTATTTATTACAATTACGTACTATGCTTTATGCAATCATGCGTTTGTAGATTTATTATTGATTCAACGAAATCAGCGTTTAGCATACAAGCAGGAACTATTCGGAATCTTCCAATTATTGGTGAAACAACACATGAAATTGAAAATTTAGCAAATGAGTGTATAAAAATTTCAAAAGAAGACTGGGATTCTTTTGAAACATCATGGGATTTCAAAATTCATCCATTATTAAAATATAAGGAACATAGCAATACCATAGAAAAAGCATATTTGAGATGGGAAAATATTTGCAGAGACAGAGCGAATAGCATTTTGGCGAAAGAGAAAAGAATCAACGATATCTTTGTAGAAAGATACGATTTGAAAGGAAACGTTTCTACAGAGACCAGTGAAGAAGATGTCACTATTCATGCAGCAGACAAAGGCAGAGATATCCGCTCCCTCATCTCCTACGCTGTCGGCTGCATGTTCGGGCGCTATTCCCTGGACGAG
>CAVJEZ010000069.1:0-8933 GCA_963648625.1 Odoribacter splanchnicus | reverse complement strand
CTGCGGCTTTGAAAACTGCATTATGTAACTTGCGCTACTTGTTTGTCTTGAGGAAGTCCTTGGCCCTCTTGGCTTCGGGGCTGTTGGGGTACTTCTTGATAAGCTCGTTCATGCGGGCCTTGGCAGCAGCGCCCTTCTTCATCTTGCTGAAGCAGATGCCCTGCTTTAAGTAGGCGGCAGGAGCCTTGTCTGACTTGGGATAGGAGCTGATAACCGTATCATAGGCAAGGGCTGCATCAGCAAACTTGTTGGTCTGGAAATAGCACTCGCCAAGGTAGTACTGGGCAGAAGCCGTTGTCTTGGCATCCCCGCTCTGTCCGAAGTTCTGCAGATAGTCGGAGAACGAACGCTGCGCCTCTGTATACTTGCGTGAATTATAGGCATTCACGCCGGCTTCATAGAGGGCAACCTTCATATCCTTCTGGGCTACAGGCTGCTTGGGCCTGGGCGTTTCCTGGCCCCAGGTGCTGGCAGTGGGGGCAGCAGCGGTTGCGGCTGCACCGCCTGCTACAGCTCCTCCTACGGCAGGGGCCGCAGCACTGGCACCGGCATCCTCATTGAGGCCGCCGTAGCTGAAGTCAACAGAAGGCGTTGCTGCCTGCGGGGCTGTCTGGGGTGCAGTCTGCACCGGCTGGGCTGCAAGAGGCGCTCCGCCTGCGGCAGGCTGGATGGGATCGCCCAGATCGAACTTCATGGCCATGCTGGTTTCGATCTGGCGCAGGGCTGCGTCATGGCGGTTAAGCTTGTCCACCATGGCGGCTGCACCGCCGGCTCTCTTCAGGTCGGCAACAAGGCCGCGCAGCTCGCGCAGTTCCTCTCTTATGGATTGCAGCTCGTTTCTGGTATCTGCCTGGGCAGGCTGCATGCGCCTGATTTCAGCATCATGCTGCAAAATCTGCGCTTCCATGTCGTCATTTCTCTGGGCGCAGCCCGTAAGACCTGTAGCCATGGTAGCCAGGAGAAAGATAGGAAGAAGTGTTTTTTTCACAGTGAATCTCCAAACAAAAGGAAAAACGCAAGTCCCGGAGACAAGAGGAAAGGGCGGGACAGGATCTATGCCTGCCTTCTCAGCCTTGCACCTGCTTTTGGGCGGCCGCACAGGATGTAGATGATGCCGCCTAAGACAGGCAGAAAGACAGCTATACAAAGCCAGAGTACTTTCTTTTGAAATTCTCCCCCGAAGTCATGGCTCCAAATATGCCATACTGACCACAGATTGGGAAGAATGGGAATAAGGGCAACAAGTATATGCCACCAGGCAAATGTCATAGTAATATCCTTTGCTGGGCAGGCCAGTCCTTAATCAGTCCTTAGCAGGCCCTGACTAGTCTTTGGCCAGCCCCCTGCGGTCATGTCCCAGCAGCATGGCCAGGACAGTGAGTCCTGCCCCGACGCAGATTGCAATGTCGGCCACGTTGAAGGCCGGCCAGTGCCAGGCGCCATAGTATACGTCCAGAAAGTCCGTGACGGCACGCTCTTTAAGCCTGTCTATCAGGTTGCCGAAGGCTCCGCCCAGGATAAGGCTCAGCCCGCTCCACAAAAGCGGGGCCCGCCCGCTTTTGCGCATGAGCGTGATGATAACCACCGTGGCAAGGATAGTGGACGCCAGAAAGAGCCAGACCTGCCAGTCTATGTCAGACCTGTTGAGCATGCCGAAGGCAGCTCCCCTGTTCCGGATGTTGACCAGGTTGAAAAAGCCGTCAATTACCACGATGCCGCTGTTGAGCGGGATGGTGTCATTGACTATCCATTTGCTAGCCTGGTCCAGGACAACGGCCAGGGGGGCAAGGGTCAGGAGATATTTCCAGCGTCCGTCCATTGACATGGTCCCTAGCTGTTCTGCTCAATGAAGGACATGACCTTGGCACATCTCGGGCAGAGATCCGCATGTGAGGCATCCTTTCCGATTTCGGCAGAGTATGTCCAGCAGCGCGGGCACTTTTCGCCCTGGGCCTTCTTCACGGTCACCTTGAGGCCGGGCACCTGCTCGTCGCTGACAGCATCGTTGCCGGCAGCGGCCAGGGGCTCAAGAGAGAGCTGGGAAACAAGGCAGTATTCGCGCAAATCGCACCCTGTGCGCTTGAGGCAGGCTGCCAGCTCGTCGGAGACAGACAGGGTAATGCTTGTATCCAGGGAATGGCCCACGGTTCCTTCCTTGCGGAGGGGCTCGATGGCCCTGGTCACTGCGCTGCGCACGTCCTGCACCGTCTTCCAGTCAGCCCTGCTGTCCTCGGGCAGTATCCACCCGGCACAGTCAACAGGCTTTAAGGCAAAGACGGACTTTTCCTCTCCCTTGAGTGCGGCAGGGAAGCACTGGTAAATCTCTTCTGCCGTGAAGGAGAGGATGGGGGCTATGTTGCGTACAAAGAGCTCCAGGATGCGGTAGAGGCAGGTAAGGGCCGAACGGTATTCAAGGGAGTTCTTTGCAGAACAGTAGATGCGGTCCTTCAAAACGTCTATGCAGAGGATGGAGAGGTCTGTGACGCAGTATTCATGCAGGGTATGGAAGACCTTGTGGAAGTCGTAGCTTTCATAGGCCTGCTGCACCTGCTGGTAGATCTGGGCAGCCGTGCTCACTGCGGCCCTGTCCAGGGGCAGGAGCTCGTCCAGGCTGACAAGGTCAGCCGGAGTCAGCTTGTCCACGCAGCCAAGAATGTAGCGGCAGGTATTGCGGATGCGGCGGTAGGCATCGACAAGGCGGGCGATAATGTCGTCGGACAGGCGCACGTCATCGCGGTATTCCACGGAGGAAGCCCACAGGCGCACCACGTCTGCACCGTACTTGGCTATAATTTCCTGCGGGGCAATGACGTTGCCCACGGACTTGGACATCTTGAAGCCCTTGCCGTCCACCACATAGCCATGCGTCAGCACATTGCGGTAGGGAGGCACGCCCTGGGTCGCCATGCTGAGCAGAAGGGAGCTGTGGAACCAGCCGCGGTGCTGGTCAGATCCTTCAAGATAGAGGTCAGCAGGGAAGGACAGCTCGGGACGCTGCTTCAGGACGCCGGACCAGGTGGAGCCGGAATCGAACCAGACATCAAGAATGTCGGTTTCCTTCTTCCAGTGCGTGCCGCCACAATGGGGGCATTTAAGGCCGTCAGGGACGATATCCTTGAGATCGGCCTCGAACCAGTAGTCGCAGCCGGTGGGATGCTTGGCAAAGCGGGCGCTGATGTCCTTCATCCAGGCGGCATCGTTCCAGGCCTCGCCGCAGTCCTCGCAGAGCAGTGCCAGAATGGGCACGCCCCACTGGCGCTGCCTTGAGATGCACCAGTCGGGCCTGGTGGCAATCATGTTGTTGATGCGCTCGCGTCCCCAGGCAGGAATCCAGGTTACCTTGTTGTTGATGGCATCAAGAGCCCTCTTGCGCAGGTCCTGGGCCTCCATGCTGATAAACCACTGGGTAGTGGCACGGAAGATAAGCTTGTTCTTGCAGCGCCAGCAGTGGGGATAGGAGTGGCTGATGGTGTTCAGTCCCAAAAGGGCGCCGGCTTCCTTCAGCTTTTCGATGACATGGGGATTGGCCTCAAAGACATTCATGCCGGCAAAGTGGGGCATGGAAGGCAGGAAGCAGGCTCCGTCATCAAGGGGAGAATAGACTTCAAGGCCGTATTTCAGGCCTACTTCATAGTCCTCGGGGCCATGGCCGGGTGCTGTATGGACGCAGCCTGTGCCGGCATCAAGCGTTACGTGATCACCCAGGACAATGGGAGACTCCCTGTCAAAGAGGGGATGCCTTGCCTTCAGGCCTTCAAGGGCCTTGCCTTCGGCCTCGCCCAGGACTGTGTAGTTCTCCCAGCCCCATTCCTTGGCACAGCCTTCCAGAAGGTCGCGTGCCAGGATGTACTGGCAGCCTTCGTGCTCCACCAGCACATAGAAAAATTCGCTGTTCAGGCAGATGCCCATGTTGTCCGGTATCGTCCAGGGCGTCGTGGTCCAGATGACGATATAGGCCTTTGCAGGATCGGCCTTGTCAAAGACGCGCTTCAACCCCTCGTCGTTCAGGGCAAAGCGCACAAAGATGGAAGGAGAGGTGACGTCCTTGTATTCGACTTCTGCCTCGGCCAGGGCCGTGTGGCAGTGGCCGCACCAGTAGATGGGCTTCTTGGCCCTGATGACCATGCCCTTCTCGACGCAGTTGGCAAGCTCCATGCTGGTAGCCGACTCAAAGGCAGGGTTCATGCTGAGGTAGGGATGCTCCCAGTCGCCGACAACGCCCAGGCGCTGGAATTCCTTGCGCTGTATGTCCACCCACTTGCTGGCATACTCGCGGCATATCTTGCGCACCACGTGGGCAGGCAGTTCCTTTTTCTTTCCCTTGAGCTCTTCTTCGACCTTGTGTTCAATGGGCAGGCCGTGGCAGTCCCAGCCGGGCACGTAGAAGGCCTTGTAGCCCTGCATGTTGCGGGACTTGATAATAATGTCTTTCAGAATCTTGTTGAGTGCATGGCCCATGTGGATGTGGCCATTGGCATACGGAGGACCGTCGTGGAGAACATATTCTCCTTTGGGGGCATCTTCCTTGACCAGCTGGGACATGAGATCGATTTCGTTCCAGAATGCAAGCATTTTGGGTTCAGTCTGGACAAGATTGGCCTTCATCGGAAACTTGGTCGAAGGCAGATTCAGAGTTTTTTTATAGTCGCTCATCGTGCGTTGCTCATAGAAAATGAAAGGGAACTAAAAGGGCCTGTTGCGTAACTCAAAGGGCAGGCAGCCCTGCCTGTCCTTTTTATTGCCGGCAGACATGCCGCAGGCAAAAAAAAGAAGCTGTAAATCAAGCTTAAGAGTAGTGGTACGATGTCAGGTGAAACTTTTTCTGGAATATGTTGAGAGAAAAATAAAGTCAAATAAGCCGGCTTTCTCAGTCTCCGGCACGCTCCTTGTCCAGTTCTGCAAGCTCGCCGCTTTCATCTGCAGCCATGGCAAACTCAAGCAGGGCGGCCAGCGTGTCCTGGGCCTCTTTGGGGTCTAGCTTTCGGAGGGCAAAGCCTGCATGGACAATGTGGTAGTCGCCAATCTGCGGAGGCTCGGGCAGAAGCATGCTGGAAGCAGTGATGACGGTCGGGCCGTTGCCGACACGCACCTTCATCATCGTATTGTCAAGTATCTCAACAACCTGGGTTGGTATTGCCAGACACATGCGTATCATTCCTCCTTATAAGACAAAACAGAGCGGAGGGCATTCCTCCGCTCTGTAAACTTTGTCAGGCATGCCCTGTCAAGAGCTGCCTACTTGGAGCCGGAATCAGCGGCCTTGCATTTCTTGCAGCCGATGAAGGGCAGCTTGGATTTCACCTTGTTTGCCAGGTCCAGCACATCCTTGTCCTTGGTGGGGTAGATGACTGTGTTCCAGTACAGAGCAAACAGGGGAGGAATGCAGAAGAGAAGCAGGTACGCCCAGCTCTTGGAGAACAGGAAGTACTGATAAAATGTATCAAAATGCATGGTTTTCTCCACAAGCTCTTAGTCTTCTTCCTTGAAGTTGGGATGCTCGTACAGGATAGGACAGTGGTAGCAGATGGCGCGGTAGGCTGTCACAATCATGGTCACGACGAACACGGACACGAACACTTCGGGAAGGCTCGGGAAGTAGCGGTCGGCAGCGTCAAAGTGCCAGTTGTAGGCAATCATGGACACTGTCCAGCGGTTCAGCACGATGCCGCACACGGCGATGCAGGAAGCAAAGCGGCACAGGGGCACGTTCTTCTCGCGGGAACCCTTGGCGTACAGCAGGCTGGGAAGCAGGATGAAACCAAACATTTCAATGAGCCACCAGCAGCCGTAGCTTGTGAAGAGGTAGGGGAAGTTGCCCTGTACCACCATGTCCACAAAGCGCATGATGAAGAGGGAGAAGAGGATAAGAGAGCAGGCCTTGGAGAAGCTCAGGGTAACAATGGGAGCCTCGGCCAGGTGCTTTTCGTCCATGTAGGCGTGCATGCCCTTGTGGGCCAGCATGCCTTCAAAGACAACCATGGAAGAACCGGCTGTCATTGAGGAGACGAAGAAGAACATGGGCAGGAAGGGGGAGTACCACAGAGGATGCAGCTTGCCGGGGCAGATGAGGTACAGGGAGCCCAGGGAAGACTGATGCAGGGTGGAGAGGCACATGCCCATGATTGTGAGCAGGATGCCGACCTTCTCAATCCAGTGCCTGTAGGTGAGCAGGAACTTGAATTTCTGTCCCAGCCATTCGGCAGGAGCCACGGAGAACTCAAGGAAGAGCACTGTGAGGTAGGTTGCCACGCACAGGCCGACTTCAAAGAGCACGGAGGTGGTGCCGGGGAAGAAGAACATGTAGGGCAGGCGCAGCGGATGACCAAGGTCATACAGGAGCGCGATAACCACGAAGAGGTAGCCAAGGAAGGCAGTCAGGACTGCGGGACGGGCCGCAGAGCTGAAGTGCTTCATGCCCATGACGTAGATGGCAACCGTGGTGAAGTAGCCGCCGGCAGCCAGGCAGACGCCGCAGAGCAGGTCAAAGCCGATCCACATGCCCCAGGGCTGGTAGTCGTCCAGGTTGGAGACTGCACCGATGCCTACGGTGAAGCGGACAACGGTAATAGCAAGACCAATGGCAAGGAGAATGTAGGTAATGATGTTACCAGGTGTCAGCTTCAGGAAAGGACCGAAGTTGAACAGTTTGTCCTTGGTCGGAATGACAATATTGTGAGACATTTACTTGTCCTCCCCGCCATGCTGAGACGCAGAGTCCTTTTCTTCCAGGGCAGCTGTCATGGCAGCGCGGTGCTGCTCGGCGGCTTCCTTGCCCTGTTCCTTCTCGATGCAGGCTACGCATGCATCAATGGTCTTCTGCCTTTCTTCAGCGACAGCCGCTTCCTGGTTGGCCTTGGCAATGGCTTCGCGGCGCTTGGTCATGCCATAGGCGCCACCGAGAATCAGGGGCCAGAAGGAAATAATCATGGGAACGGTGCCCAGGGCGCCGTAGGTCAGCTCGCCAAGGGGCTGGGTGCCGAGGCCTGTATCCAGGCCGACTTTCTTCATGGCGTCATGTGCTTCGGAAGCATTGCCGGGGGCACACTGGGCCATGCCCTTGGGCTTGGGCATGATGACCATCCAGGCCGTGCCGCCGCAGTCATTCTCGCCGTAGATGTAGTCGAGGTACTTGTCAGGATTGGCAGCAATACGCTTGTGGGCGATATTGATGAGGTCCTTGCGGCGTCCGAATGTCAGGGCGTCCATGGTGCAGTGCTCGACACAGCCGGGCAGCTGGCCTTTTTCCAGGCGGGACTTGCAGAAGGTGCATTTCTGGATGATGGGGTCGAAAGCCTCTTCGTACTCGAAGGTAGGCATGTAGAAGGGGCAGGCCACCATGCAGTAACGGCAGCCGACGCACTGCTTGTCATTGTAGGACACGGAGCCGTCGGGATTCTTGACGTAGCACTTGGTGAAGCAGGCGCTTGCACAGGCAGGGTCATTGCAGTGGAAGCACTGCTGCTTGCGGAACACGTAGTCCTTGTCGCCCAGGTCGTAACGGTTGACAACCGTCCACTCCGTGGTGGTTGTGCGGCGTTTTTTGTGGGTAACGGTCAGGTCCGTAAAGGGAACCTTGGGGGCAGGCAGGTTGTTGACCTTGTTGCAGCCTGCTTCGCACTGGCGGCAGCCAATGCAGCGGGTAAGGTCATGCAGCACGCCGTAGCCGTTGTCATAGTAGGGAAAGGTATGCACGCCGGCTTCGGCTGCCTTGGGTGTGGCAATGGCCGAAACAACGCCCGCTGTTCCCATTAAGGTGAGAAACTTTCTGCGATTCATACTTCTCTCCTACTTGTCCGCAACCTTGTGGCATGTGGCGCAGTCTGTGTTGGCAGGACGAGCCACCTTCATGCCGTCATGGCAGCCCATGCACTGCAGGTGATAAGCAGCCTTGAGGCTGGGAACCTCGGGATTGCTGGGATCGACCTTTGACTTATGGCAGCTGCCGCACTTGGGCGGAGTCATGGACAGAGGGCTGTTGTGGTGACAGGTGGAGCAGATGACTTCCTTCTTGTAGTGGAAGGCATTGGCCAGCTTGTCATCCTTGATGTTTTCGACAACAGAGGCCACGTGGCGGCGATGGTTGAACACCACAGGCTTGAATTCATCGGACAGGGCGTCAATGGTCACCTTTGTGGGGACAAAGAAGCCCGGAGTTTCGTTAGGCTTCTGAGCCTTCACAGCCTTGTCTGCTATAGCGCGGTTTTCTGCATCGCTCATGGCGCCGGTGCTGCCCTTGGCAAGCTCTTCCGGAGTCACCTTGGCGTTGTGGCAGACATTACACCAGGCTTCGTCGTACTTGGGAGTCACAATGTTGTGGCAGCCCATGCATTCCTGCTTGGAACTGATGACCTTTTCATGGCAGCTCACACAGGAACTGGGGGTAACACCCTTCTTGACAGGAGCAATATTACGCTTGTGCATCGCCTGCTCCAGGGTTACGCCCTTGCCGGCGTCAGAGCCGGTCAGCGTATGGCAGTTGGAGCATTTCTGCGGCTCGCCGGTGTGGTGACAGGTGCCGCAGTTGGTAACTGCCTTTTCGTGGAGCGCGTGATTGAAGACGACAGGTTGCATGGAACCTTTGGCAACCTTTTTATCCCCTGATACAGGGAACATGACCGTGGCTGCAGGTGTGCTCTTGTCTGCCTGTTGCTGTTCGGCGGCGCCTACAGGCCCCGCACACCAGGCTAACAGACAGATGGTACACGCTACAGTCTGCATCTTTGAGAGCAGTGCCTTACCATTCCTCATGTGAACATCCTTATGCATGCTAGACTTCGCAAATTTTGGATCACAGCCCATGCCTGATCCATCCGTTCCTCAGAAGGAACGGATACAAACTCCTTTTTTCACATTAGCCCAGTTTACCTGTTTGGTCAAGGTAGTGTTTCGGAAAAAAGCATCGTTATTTTGGTACTCTAAGTTCTTTTGGAACT
>CAVJEZ010000068.1:0-8942 GCA_963648625.1 Odoribacter splanchnicus | reverse complement strand
CTATTACCACGTTGGCCGCGGCCTTCTTCGCGGCTAATGCCATACTGGGGGCTAACAGCATCATAGCTGTGAAGCAGCCTATACACCAAGTAAATAACCTTTTCAGTCGCAACATAAAGCACACTCCTTGTATTTAGATTGAGGGATTGCGAATCTGAATTCCTTAACGCCATTTTTTCTTAAGCATAGGCTGTGCCATTGCGCGATTTTTTCACAATCTCTTTTTCCCTGACAGGGCCAAACGCCCTGATACTTTGTGAAAAAAGTTGCAAGAGAAATTTTCCTGGCGTATATAAGAGTCACCACGCAATCAGGAGTGCAGCATGTCGCAAATGCCTTTTTCAATACGAAATATTCGTTCGCAGTCGGTAAATCTGTTTTCCAACACAAGTTTGAACCGGCGCCTGATTTACTTTTTTCTGCCTATTCCCGTCCTGATGCTGGTTATCGTCTTTGCAGCAACGCATAACAGCGTTGAAAACACCTTGCAGGATTCAGTTGCGCAAAAGACTTTTATACAGTCACATGCCGTAGGCTATGCTGTCTCCCAGTTTCTGGCAGAAACACGCAACCAGATTGCGACACTGGCTGCGGGGTCTTCAAGCCTTGATGAACTGCGCAAGCGTCTGCGCAGGCGCATGCAGGCACTTATCCAGCTTGGCGACATGCGCTTCAGGGAAACGGCCTTCATCGGAACAGGCAGGGAAGCACACGAACGCTATCTCTGGGTCATGTATGACGGACAGGTTCATGACATACCCGCAGAACAGCTCGACTCCCTGAACAATTCCCCCTTTTCCAGCATTCAGATGCCCAAGGAAAACGAGATTCTCTTAAGCCAGCCCACCGAAGTTATCTATCCTCTGGAGCCTGACGAACGGAACAAGCCCAAGGTGCGCGTCAGCATGGAGGTCATGCGCTTTACGACGCCTGTCATTCTGAGCGACGGCACCTTTGCCGGCTACCTGACCCTTTCCATTGATCTCAACACTATTCAAAAGGTCATTGCCGATTTTTCCATAAAAACCGCAGATGCTGCTGAAGTTCCCCTGGTGCTCTTTGTTGACAACAACGGCTGGATGATTTTCCAGATGAGGATGGACGGCACCCTTGGCAGCATGTCCCTTGATGCCGGAAGATCCGGCATGTACGGAGATTTCGGACGTCCCGGATTCAGCCACGCTTTCCGCCCCAATGCAAACAACTACGGCTACTGGCAGATGATAAAGGATATCAAGGAAGATAAAAGCGGCATCTTTTTCACAGATGACAGGGCGTGGAATGAAGGACCCCAGACTGCCGATACCGTCAGTTATGCTCCCATAGCCTATACTGCTGGAAAGGATGCTGATCAGAAGATGATATTAGGCGGCATTGTCATGCTTCAGCCCAGTTTTGCCGACCTGGCCCAGGGGCGCAGCCTCAAAAGCACCTACTGCTTTGCCTTCCTTTTAACATTACTGTTTATGATTGTTTCAGTAGCCTTTTTTTCCCACTCGCTGCGAAAGTCATTAAACCAGCTTAAAAAGGATATGGATGATTCCTCTCTCAAAGGCGTCACCACGCCGCTGCCGGAAAGGGACGAGCCATACGAGCTGAAAGAGATACGCCAGAGCACAAACCGCATCCTGGGCATGCTGCGTTCCCTGGAAGACGACAGGGACAAGCAGGACTCGCTTATCCTGGCACGGGTCCAGCTTGAAGAAGCAAAGGACATGCCCAAGAATGTTGAATATCCCGAAGACGGGCTTATCGGAGTCAGCCGCGAAATCAGCCAGCTGCGCCTGGAAATACAGCGCGTGGCCAATTCCCAGATGGACGTGCTGGTCACAGGCGAAACCGGAACAGGCAAGGAGCTGACAAGCCGGGCCATCCACAATCTTTCTGACAGAAGAAACGGCCCATTCATTACCATCAACTGCGGAGCCCTGGACGAAGCACTGCTCATGGACACACTGTTCGGGCACGTAAAGGGCGCCTATACAGAGGCAAAAACAGGACGCAAGGGGGCATTTCTGACAGCTGAAGGCGGCACGCTTATGCTTGACGAAATAGGCACGGCTTCCCCCAAGGTACAGATTGCCCTTCTGAGGGCTCTCTCGGACCGGTGCATAAATCCGCTGGGGTCCGACACCAAGGTGCCCTTTAATACAAGGGTCATAGCCGCCACCAATGCTGATCTGCAGGAAGAAGTGGCAAAGGGCAACTTCCGTGAGGATTTGTATTTCCGTCTGGCAGTCGTAACCATCCGGACGCCTGTCCTGAGGGACCGCAAGATGGACATTCCCTATCTTATTATGGCGTTCCTGCGGCAGGCAGTACAGGATTCGGGACGTTTGCGCAGGATACCAGGGATCAGCAAGGGTGCCTTAAGCCAGCTTATGCACTATCACTGGCCTGGCAATGTACGCGAGCTCCGCAATGTCATCTCTTCTGCACTCTCTTTCTGCGAAGGGGATCTGATTCTGCCCAGGCATCTGCGCATAGGGGATCAGAAAAGAGAGGAGCTGCCGGAAAACGAGGGCCCTGCCCAGAAGGAGAACATTATTCTCCCTCCTGGCTTTAATGAAGAATCCGCCGGACAGCAGGCAGAGGAAAAGGCTCAGGATAAGCCTTCGGACACTGCTGATGATGAGGCTCGCGGCACAGCTGGCAGGGAAGCCCGCAGCGACGCCCCTGAATCAGAAAAAACAGGCAGTTCCGAAGAAGCACAGGGCAGGCATCAGGCCATCTCAGATCGGCTGGAACGTATTCTGCCAGACCTGCGCAGGCTGGGTACCTTTTCACGCCAGGAATACCAGAACCTGGTAGACGTCTCCATGCGGACGGCCCAGTATGACCTGCAGGAACTTGTGAAGGCAGGCTATGCCGAAAAGCATGGCAAGGGACCGTCCATGCGCTACACCATGGTGGAAAAGTAACAGCTGCAAACAAAAGGCAGGGCAGTCATGGAGTATCCATGCACCTGCCCTGCCATGTTCGGGGGCATTCTGCCCCCTTTTCTTATGCTTCTGCAGCCTATCCTTCCATTTCCCTGCCGCGCTTCATGGCAGCCATGACAGCGTCGCAAAGCTTTCCGGACAGGCCGTCTCTTGCCATGCGGTTTACGCCGGCTATGGTCAGCCCGGCAGGAGAACAGACATTGTCCCTGAGCGCTGTAAGATGCGTATCCTTGTTCTGCTGTGCCATTCTGGCACAGCCTGAGAACAGGGCTTCCACCATGCTGCGTGCATCCTTATGGCCAAAGCCAAGCGTCACGCCAGCCATGACAAGCCCCTGCATAAGCTCAAATACATAGGCCGGCCCTGCGCCGATGAGCGCTGAAAAGGCAGTAAAGCTTTCTTCGGCTATGGGCAGGACCATGCCCAGGTCTGAAAAGATGTGCAGTATGTCTTCCTTCTGCCCTTCTTCAACGTTGTCGGCAAAGCACACGGCAAAGACACCCTCTCCCACCATGGCCGGAGTATTGGGCATGCACCGCACTACAGGGCAGGCATCCTTGCAGGCCTTCTTCATCGTGGCCATGCTGACTCCCGCAGCAATGGAAATAAGCACCTTTCCTTTAAGAAGGGACTTGTCCAGGGACTTGACCACATCCTTTATCTGATACGGCTTGACAGCCAGAATGACATAGTCGCTGCGGGAAACGAGGTCATTGGCATCCTTGCACGCTTCCACTCCGCATGCTGCCAGCGGCTCAAGACGCGACATGGTCCTGGTATATCCGGACAGCTGGTAGCCGTCCTTGCTGCCCAGGCCTGCCAGGATGGCACCGCCCATATTGCCGCAGCCAATACAGCCCACACTGATTGTATCATTGCTCATTTTTAAACTCCTCAAAACACTGCCCACTTTACAGCAGCTGTTCTGTTTTTGCAGACGATCCTAAAAATCCTAAGCAAAAAGAGCCATGCCGGATACCAACTTGTACAGTGGTTCAACAGCATGGCTCTCTTCATATTTTACGAAAGCATATCTCTTATGCAGTATCGCTCCGATTAACACTAATTCTTGAGCTTCTGCATGCTTGGAAGCCCTTTGACAAGCTGCAGGGCCATCCTGAGCTGGTTATCCTTGGAGAGCAGTTCCTTCACTTCCTTTGCTTCAGGCTTTTTGCCTTTGTCAGCCTGCTCGGAGGGCTTTTTCTCCTCTGCTTCTGATTCAGCAGCGGCCTTGCCATCTGTTTTCACAGAGGTATCAGCCTTGCCCTCATCTTTTTTGGAACCGGCCTTGGCTTTGTCCTTAGCCTTGTCTGCGTTGCCGTTTTCCAGATGGCGGTTCAAATCAGCCTCGCGCAGCAACAGCCTGTCGCGTTCCTTCTTGCTCGTTTCCACAAAGGGCACTTCCACATCAGGCGTGATGCCTTCAGCCTGAATGGAAATATCATTGGGCGTGTAATACAGGGCAACTGTAATCTTGAGTCCGGAACCATCGGCAAGAGGAATGACGTTCTGCACAGACCCCTTGCCAAAGGAACGCTCGCCGCACAAAAGGGCGCGGTGATGGTCTTTAAGCGCACCGGAAACGATTTCAGAGGCAGAGGCAGAACCGGCATTAATGAGCACGACCATGGGAGCATGGCAGTCTTCAGGCTTGTCAGAGGCTTCATAGCTGGTGCCCAGTGTTCCGTCACGGCCGCGTATGCTGACGATGTTTCCCCTCTCAAGGAAAAGATCAGACACGCTCACGGCCTGATTGAGAAGCCCGCCAGGATTGTTGCGCAAATCAAGAACTATGCCCTTGATTCCGCCAGACTGGGCACACTCCTCTTCAGCCTTCTTAATGGCCTCGACCAGTTCGTCTGTGGTCCGTTCAGAGAAACGGGTAATGCGGACCCAGTAATAGCCGTCTTCCAGCTTCCTGCTTTTGACGCTGATAATGGGAATGGCATCGCGTTCCATGCTGACTGTAACAGGCTCCATGGAATCGGCATGCATGATGGTGAGCTCTACCTTGGTTCCCTTGGGCCCGCGTATGCGGGAAACTACATCCTGAAGGGACATTTCCACAGTGCTCTGGCCGTCAATGGTCAGGATAACGTCGCCGGTCTTCATGCCTGCCTTGAAGGCAGGAGTGTCCTCTATGGGAGACATGACCAGGATTTTTCCGTTGTCCTGGGTGATTTCGACACCGATGCCGAAAAACTCGCCGACAGTCTGCTCCTGCATTTCCTTGTATTCTTCAGCTGTAAGGAATGCAGAATGGGGATCAAGGGCCTGCAGCATGCCCTTTATGGCGCCGTCAACCAGTTCTCCCTGCCCTACTTCCTTCACATAGGTTCTCTCTACTATATCAAGGACCTGTCCGAAACGGCGCAGGGATTCAAATTTTCCAGGCTGGGGCTTGCTTTTTTCCGCAGTGCTCTCTGCTACAGTATCTGATGAAGCAGGAGCCGGTGCGGCAGAAGCCGGCTGCGGCATACTGCACCCGCAGCCTGTCAGAAGAAGCAAAGCCAGGACATAGCCTGTAACGAGACGACGCATGAACCATTCCTCCAAAAAAAACTGGTGCTGAATGTTGCGCTATTTTTCCAAAAATTGCAATGAACGCACAAGGGGCAAGATCTTTTTTTCACACCTGTCTCAGCAGTATTAGAGGCTTGAAATCATTGCCAAAAGACTTTCATGCTGACAGTACCGGCTTTTTGCCGTCCGGAATTCCAGCCCGCCGTTCCCTGTATCACTCGGCTGAAAAAGAAGTCCCTCCGGCTGGAAGCAGGAGGGACATGTCTTTCTGACTTGGCAAACAGGGCATTTTACGAGGCGTCTTCCGGAGAATCTTCCCCAAAAAGCTCTGTTTCTGTGTGCTTAGTCTACCTTTTTAAAGGAAGAGCCCTTGACGCCGCACACAGGGCAGTTGCCTTCCATCGGTCCTTCATGGGTGTAGCCGCACACAGGACAGATGTAGTAGTCACCAGAAAAAGCACTGGCACCTTCAATGGCTTTCTTATAAAGGTTGGCATGCACTTCTTCCACCTTGTTGACCATATCAAAATATTTGGCCACCTTGGTGTTGCCTTCTTCCTGTGCTTCCTTAATCATCTCGGGATACATCTTGGTATATTCAAATGTCTCACCGGACAGGGCATCCTGCAGGTTGGCATCCGTATCGCCGATCTTGCCGGCATTGCGCAGATGTGCATGAGCGTGAATTGTTTCGGCCTCAGCAGCTGCGCGGAACAGTTTGGCAATCTGGGCCTTTCCTTCCTTTTCGGCCACGGCAGCATAGGCGAGATATTTGCGGTTGGCCTGGGATTCGCCGGCAAAAGCGGCCATCAGGTTATCAAGTGTCTTGCTCATTTTTTTCTCCTTCTGCCCAGGGGGCAGAGTTATTTTCACAAGCGGAATAATATCCTCTTTGTTAGGAATGATTATTAATTAATTACTCTATGCCGCTTTGTAAAGTCTTTTTTGCATATTTTTTTAATATTCTTCCAGCGCCTCTCCTTTATTTCCCTATATGCCACAACAAAGCTATTCCATCCCAAATCTTGCGCCAGGAGAATGGCATGAAAGCGAGCTGGTCATAAAGCGCAGCCGTTTCCTGACCCATATCACAAAGGTAACGTCGCCTGCTGAGGCGCGCCTCGCCATAGAGCAGATGCGCACCCGCTATGCTGATGCCACCCACAACTGCTGGGCTTTCAATGCCGGTCCGCCGGATTCCACTGCACAGGTCGGAGCCAATGACGATGGCGAGCCGCACGGCACTGCAGGACGCCCCATACTGGGCATACTGCTTCATTCCGGCATAGGGTGCCTCTGCTGCGTGGTTACAAGATGGTTCGGGGGCATCAAGCTTGGCACAGGAGGCCTTGTCCGTGCCTACCAGGACAGCACAAGCCAGTGCCTTGAAACGCTCCCCGTCATACTGTGCGTCAGCCAGAGCCTTCTTGAGCTTGAACTTCACTATGCAGATAACGACAAAGTGCGAAGGCTTTTATCGCAGCATGGTGCCAGCATCAAGGAGGAAGAATATGGGGCAAATATCAGGATTACACTGACGCTTCCATGCTCGTCTGTGGAACAGTTCAGACTTGATGTTGCTCATGCCACCTGTGGCAGGGCTCTCTGCACTGTTTTGCAGGAAGACTGCTGAGCCTGCGGTTTTCTCTGGCAGGACAGCCGTCTTGCCCAGTGCCCGGACACAGTGTACAAAGGGCGTAACAGTCCATTTGTTCATTTGAGCTTTTGGCCAACCCTGTTGCCAATCGTCACTTTTGAGGTGTTATTTTGAACAGATCTTTTTCCATAAAGAAGTGTGCGGCCCTGTTGCTGGCCATGTGCCTTGCCATGCCTCTTGCAGGCTGTGAATCATCAGGCCCCAAGGGCGCATGCGACCGTGCCGCCAGCGCACTTACGAAAAAGGACAGTGCTCTCTTTATTGCCCAGTTTGACATGGATGCCTATGCCTATCATGAACTTGTCAACCTGAGCAAAGACAACGGGCTGATGAAGCTGACAGACCAGATTGGCTCTCTGTTTGGCATCAATGACCAGCTGAATGAAATCATTCTGAATGCCACAAACCTGAAGGGACAGACAGAGGAAACATTCAAGCGCACTGTTGCCAACGGTGAAATGGCAGCCATATGCTCCCGTAGCACGTCTGCCGACTGCCCATGGGATGTTACCGGCCTTGAAAAGGCAAAAATCAAGGAACTGAACGAAGAGGCAGCCATAGCCACTGTTACAACAAAGGCCAATGTGACCAGCTGGGTTGCCCTGCGCAAAAAGGGTGAAACCTGGGTAATTGTCGGCAAGGCTCCCACAGAAGACAAGGCAGTGCTCTTTGCCACAGACCAAAAGGGCATGCCCACTCCTCCTGCCGAGCAGAAAGAGCCTGTCTTCCCCGGAACAGATGCTCCCGGGGATTCAGGCGCAGAGCCGCAGTCCGGCACCATCTAATTTTACCGGTCATACAAAATCAGGGAATCCCGTTGTCCTTACGTGGACAACGGGATTCCGTTTTTTGAAACAATTTCACAGGAAATGCCTGATGGATACGGTATTCTGCTGCCGCTGTCCGGCTATCGTTCAAAATAGGTATAGCCCCTGAGTCCGTCTTCAAACGTCTGCAAAAAGGCAAAGCGCTGGCTCGGGGTGATGCGTCCTTCGCGCACGGCACGCTCGGCCATGCTGCGCAGGGACTCCATAACGCGCTTGGGCTCATATTCCACATAGGAAAGAACATCCGCAACAGTATCGCCTTCCTGTTCGCGCACAAACTCATAGGAGCCGTCTTCCTCTATGCGGATGGAGACAACATTGTTGTCTCCCAGAAGATTGTGCAGATCGCCCAGTGTTTCCTGATAGGCACCAACGAGGAAGACGCCAAGATAGTATTCTTCGCCGTCATGCACCGGATGCAGTTCCAGGGTACGCTTGTTGCCTGTCTGATCGATAAAATGGCTTATCTGGCCGTCGGAATCGCAGGTGATATCAGAAATAATGCCCCTGCGGACAGGCTTTTCCTTAAGCCTGTGCACAGGCATGATGGGGAACAGCTGGTCAATGGCCCAGGAATCCGGCAATGACTGGAAGATACTGAAATTGCCGTAGTAAATATCGGCAGTCGTCGTATCAATATCATGAAGATCGCGGGGAATGGTCTTCAGGTGTTCCTTTTCTTCAGCAATGCGCAAAAGTATGGTCCAGAAAAAGCGTTCCGATAGGCAGCGCTGGCGCAGATTGACGGCACCGGTGGCAAAAAGCTGGCGCATTTCGTCGCGATAATAGATGGCGTCGTTGTAGCATTCCTGCAGTGTTCTGGGAGCAATGCTTGCCAGGACCTCGCGCAGGTTTTTTACAGGCTCAGGCGTGTCCTCATCCAGCGTCTCAGGAAGCTGCATAGGCTCTATCTTGCTGACATCCAGGATATTGAACAGAAGAATGGAATAATAGGCGACCGTTGCACGCCCTGATTCTGTCACTATATGCGGA
>CAVJEZ010000067.1:3769-9102 GCA_963648625.1 Odoribacter splanchnicus | reverse complement strand
TTGGCGCCCATGAGCAGGTTGTTGGGCTGGCCGTACTTGGCGGCTGTGGTGGCGGCACGCTGGTAGATATTGCGCATGATATCCTTGAGCTTGCTGTCAACGTCGTCAAAGGTCCAGTGCACCATGCTGGCATTCTGGGCCATTTCAAGCTGGCTCACGGACACGCCGCCGGCATTGGCAGCCTTGGCGGGGCCGTACATGATGCCGGCATCCAGGTAGCACTTAATGGCTTCCATGGTGGAAGGCATGTTGGCACCTTCGCACACGCACTGGCAGCCGTTGGCAAGCAGGGCCTTGGCATCGGCTTCGTTGATTTCGTTCTGGGTGGCGCAGGGGAAGGCAGCGTAGCAGGGAGTATCCCATACCTTGTGCCTGCCTGCGGCGTAGTCGGAAGCAGCCGTGTACTGGGCAGAGGGACGCAGTTCTGCATACCTGGTAAGGCGGGCATATTCCACTTCCTTCACCTGGCGCAGGATATCCACGTCAATGCCTTCGGGATCATAGATCATGCCGGTGGAATCGGACACAGTCACGGGCTTGGCACCCAGCTGATGCAGTTTCTGGCAGCAGTAGATGGCCACGTTGCCGGAACCGGACACGGCGCAGACCTTGCCCTTGAAATCCTCGCCCCTGGCAGCCAGCATGCTCTGGGCAAAGTACACGCAGCCGTAGCCTGTAGCCTCTGTACGGGCGAGGGATCCGCCAAACAGCAGGTTCTTGCCGGTCAGCACGCCTTCATAATGGCGGGTCAGGTGCTTGTAGGCACCAAAGAGATAGCCTACCTCGCGGCCGCCCACGCCGATATCGCCGGCAGGAACGTCCACCCTGGGTCCGATAAAGGGCACAAGGTTTGTCATGAAGGCCTGGCAGAAACGCATGATTTCTGCATCAGAGCGGCCTTTGGGATTAAAATCGCTGCCGCCCTTGGCACCGCCCATGGAAAGGCCGGTCAGGGCATTCTTGAAGATCTGTTCAAAACCCAGGAACTTCAGGATGCTCAGGTTGACGCTGGGATGCAGGCGCAGGCCGCCCTTGTAGGGTCCGAGTGCGGAATTGTACTGCACGCGGTAGCCCCTGTTGACCTGGGTCTTGCCTTCATCGTCGGTCCAGGCCACGCGGAAGGACACTATCCTTTCGGGCTCGACAATGCGCTCCAGGATTGAATGCTGCTCATATTTGGGGTTGGCTTCAATGGCAGGCTGAAGAGTTTCCAGCACTTCCTTGCAGGCCTGCAGGAATTCAGGTTCGCCGGCACAACGCTTTTCAACGTCGGCGACAACGCGGGAGATATAATCCATGGGGGGAAACCTCGCTATGCTCCGGAATACGACCGGAAAAGGGGGAAAGACGGTGACAAACTACAGGCGTCGTCTTCAGGAAGATGGGGGGCTCTTGGCATGAACAACGTCCATGGATATATGTCACAAAAGGGCCGGTCTGCCTGCACAGCATGGGGGAAAAGGCTGTACAGCTGCATCCTGGCCTCAGTGCCTCTGCGTCCGCGATAAAAAGGACCCAGTTCTTCCCTGCGCCATTTTCATTGTCAGCGATTAGGCAATGCAGACGCAAAAGAAGACAAAAGACGGCTGTTTCTACATCAAAAAAAACGTATAGACAATATTTTCGCGAAAAACCCGCAGATACAGTCTCCCTTCCCTTAAGCAGTTCTTTCCAGCTGCGTTCTGCAAAGGCAGGCGGCAGCCCTGTCCTCTTGCATGAAGCGGATGCCCGCACGCTTTTCTGCCTAAAATGATACTTATGCGCTATGCTTCCCTTGAGTAAACAACAAAGGAAATGTAAGGTTCATTCATGAAATTTTGCAGACAGCAGCCTGCCGCTTATTTCCCAAAAATCCGGAAGGCTCTGTCCTGCGGGGACTGGCTGACAGGTCCGTTCCTCTTTCCCTGATTCCTTATGGATGCTGCCGTTTTGAAGGCAAAGGACTGGTCTTCTTCCGGATGCGGCTTCAGCAGCAGTATCCGGCGGTACACACATTTCCTTTGCGGAGATCTTTGGAGATCTTAATGACTGATATTCTGAGTAAAAATACAGCGCTGAAAACGCTTTGCGATGCCCATCTTGATGAGCTGGCCAAAAAAGAAGGCCTGACAAAGGAAGAAATCCTCTCAGGCCTGAACAAAGGCACTATAGTTTTGCTTGGCAACATACGTCACAGCAATGTGCATCCCATCCTTGTGGGCCAGCCGTCCTCTATTAAGGTTAATGCCAACATAGGAACCTCGCCGCTTTGCAGCAACGAGGAGCTGGAGCTGGAAAAGCTGAAAGTTGCAGAGGAAGCCGGTGCAGACACAGCCATGGATCTTTCCATTGCAGGCGATCTGGACAGCATCAGAGTAAAGATGCTGGCAGCAAGCCCTCTTCCTCTGGGCACTGTGCCTCTCTACGCAGTGGGCCAGCACCTGCTGGACGGCGGCCGCGAAATATCCTCCATGCATCCTGACGAGCTTTTTGCCGAAATTGAAAAGCAGGCAGAACAGGGCGTTGACTTTATGACGCTGCACTGCGGCATTTCCTACCAGGGTGCCCGCATGGGCGCAGAAAAAAGCCGCGTGATGGGCATAGTGTCGCGCGGAGGATCCATGCTGGCCAGATGGATGCTGGAAAACAAAAAGGAAAATCCCCTTATCGAGCACTTTGACAGGCTACTTTCCATTGCCATCAAATACAATATCACCCTGTCCTTAGGAGACGCCCTGCGTCCCGGCGCAGGCGTGGATGCCGGCGACTGCGCCCAGTTTGAGGAAGTTCTCAATCTTGCAAGGCTGCAGCAGAGGGCCCTTGAGGCAGGCGTGCAGTGCATGATTGAAGGGCCCGGACATGTGGGGCTCAATGCAGTGCCTACCCAGATTTCTGCCATCAAGACACTTACCCACGGAGCCCCGCTCTACGTTCTGGGACCTCTGGTCGTGGACAGCTGCCCCGGCTACGATCACATAGCAGGCGCCATTGGCGGCGCCATGGGCGTCACTGCCGGCGTCGATTTCCTGTGCTACATTACACCGGCTGAGCATCTGACGCTTCCTGACAAGGACGACGTAAAGGCAGGTGTCATGGCCTCCCGCATAGCTGCCCATGCAGGGGAAGTGGCCTTAGGGACAAAGAGGGCGCTTGCCCGCGAGGCCAGCATGAACCAGGCCCGCCGCAACCTTGACTGGGAAGGCATGAAGAAAGCCGCCCTGGATCCAGAAATGATCGACAAAAGAAGGGCACAGCATCATAACGAGGAAGTCTGCGCCATGTGCGGCAAATTCTGTGCCGTCAAAATGTTGCGCGATGCCAAGGTGCTGTAAAGTGCTGTAACAGCACTGCAACAGGCACATAAGAATGAAATACGGCTCAGTCATTGAGCCTTGCATGAAAAGGAGGGGGCTAAAAGCCCCCTCTTTCTTTTGTCACAGCTGTTCAACTTTACTGCATCTCTTCATCGGTAAGAATATAGTGCGTACTCCGGCCTGATCCTTCCTGCTTAAGGATGCCGTTGTCAACCAGGCATTTTATGGCTCGTTGTGCCGTATCCTGGGAGCATTTGCAGATTTTTGCCCACTTTGAAGACGTAATTTTCCCCTCAAATCCGTCAAAAAGCATGGCTATAATCTTATACTGCCTCTTATCCATGGCAACCTGGCTGCATTTTTGCAGGCACAGGGACTTGCTGACGATCCTGTCAGCCTGTTTTTCAGCATCAAGGACAGCTTTTTTCAGGCACATCAGAAACCATTCCAGCCATTCCGTACAATCCAGCGTTCCCTTCTGGGTCCTTTCCAGGATGCTGTAGTATTCCTCCCTGTCTTTGCGGATTTGCCCGGACATGCTGTAAAACAGATACGGAGAACCTTGTGCCCTGCAAAGCATCATAGTTGCAACAGCCCGGGCAATACGGCCATTTCCGTCTTCAAAGGGATGAAGTGTCACAAGCCACAAATGGGCTATTGCGCTTTTGATGACAGGATTGATGCCATTATCCCTGTTCAGCCAGTTCAGAAAGTCATTGACCTGGGCCGGCAGTGTTTCTGCAGCAGGTGCTTCATAGTGAACGATTTCCCGCCCTGCATGTGAAGACACTACCTGCATGGGCCCGTTTGTATCGTCGCGCAACGCTCCGGCTCTGATTTTATAAAAGCCGCTCCTGCCTGTCGGGAAAAGGGCTGCATGCCAGGCGCACAGCCTTTCCAGGTCAAGGGGTTTCCTGAAGCGGGACGTGGCATCAGCCATCATGTCCACAATGCCTTCAATATAGTGGCTTGTGGCAGGCGTGCTGCATTCCATGCCAAGCCTTGCAGAAACAGCGGCCTTAACCTGTTCAGCATTAAGCACGATGCCTTCAATCCCGCTTGATTTGACGATTTCATCGGTCATGCCCTGCAAGACGGCTTCCTGCTGAACAGAAATGCCCAGGGCTTTAATCTTGCCAAGCAGCCTGCCAAGCACAAACGACACCTCTGGCAAAAGCCCTAACTTTTCGTGCTCCCATATAAAACGGGGCCAGTCCTGCAGCTCATGTATGTACATTTTTCCTCCGCATAATATGCGGAGATTAAGGCACGTTTTCGCCGCAAAAACAACCCCGTTTCTGTCCTGTTCATCCTTTTTCAGGCAGATGACTCCGGTGCAAAGGCAAAGGATTGCTGTTTTGAAACGGCCTCCCCGCATCCAGTCTGGAAAAGATGCTAAAATCCGGAATTTTTTGCTTTACATTTTTATCAAGAATTATTACTAATAAAGACAACAAAAGCGTATTGCCATCAGCCTGTCATCATGGAGGATTGACATGACCAAATCTCTCAAGGGTACCCAGACTGAAAAGAACATCCTTATGGCCTTTGCCGGCGAATCCCAGGCAAGAAACCGCTATGACATGTTTGCCTCAAAGGCAAAAAGCGAAGGCTACGTGCTGATTTCCAGCATCTTTACGGAAACGGCCCTGCAGGAAAAGGAACATGCCAAGCGCCTTTTCAAATTCCTGGAAGGCGGAGAGGCAGAAATCACAGCTTCCTTCCCTGCCGGAAAAATCGGCACTACTGCTGAAAACCTGGCCGCTTCGGCTCATGGCGAAAATGAAGAGTACACCCAGATGTACCCTGCTTTTGCCGACAAGGCCGACGAGGAAGGCTTCCCTGAAATTGCTTCCTGCATGCGCAGCATTGCCATTGCGGAAGAATTCCATGAAAGGCGCTTCTTGAAGCTCCTGAAAGAACTTGAGAACGATACCATGTTCAAGCGTGAGGAAGAGACCGTCTGGCGCTGCCGCAACTGCGGCTGCCTTGTCAAAGGCAAGGAAGCACCTGACTCCTGTCCTGCCTGCAACCATCCCA
>CAVJEZ010000067.1:0-3599 GCA_963648625.1 Odoribacter splanchnicus | reverse complement strand
CCTGGAAATCCTGCCAGGATCTCCTTTCTGTACCCTCTTTCACATTGTCAGAGATATCAGTACACTGTCTTGCCTTATTATCCCGTCGTATGTTCCCTATCTTGCCCAGCACGGAGTTGTTATGGGAAGACCGTCCCGTCCCGTTGTCCTTGTCGCCGCCATTGCCATCGTCATTTTAGCCTATGTCCTGTTTTTTTCCGGAAAGGACAAGGGAAGGCCGCCTGCTGAAGCTGTGCCTGTCAGTGCGGCAGAGGCCCTGGTGCAGGACGTTCCCCACTACCTGCAGGGTATAGGAACAGTGACTCCCTCTGCCGACGTCATTGTGACGAGCCGTGTCACCGGGACGCTTATGTCCCTCTCCTTTACAGAAGGAGACAGGATCATGGCAGGGGACGTACTGGCCCAGATAGACCCGAGGCCCTTTGAGGCAGCCTTAGCCCAGGCCAGGGGCACGCTGGCAAAGGACGAGGCAGATCTTGCCAATGCCCGCAAGGATGCCGGACGCTATGCAAAGCTCGCTGCAAAAGACTATGTCGCCGGACAGACCTATGACACGCAGGTTGCCACAGTCCGCAAGCTTGAAGGAACCGTTGCTGCAGACAGGGCAGCAGTGCACTCAGCCGAGCTTGACCTTGAGTACTCCCGCATCACGGCGCCTGTTTCCGGACGGCTTGGCTTAAGGACAGTCGATCCAGGCACGCTGATTACGGCCAATGACAGCACAGGCATTGTGCGCATCACAGAATCTTCCCCATGCCATGTTGTGTTCCCTCTTCCCGAAGTCAATATCACGCTCATCATGGATGCCGTCAAAAACCAGGAGACAAAGCCGCTTGTGGAGGCATGGAGCAGGGATCAGAAGACCTGCCTTGCCAAAGGCTATCTGCTGACTGCGGACAATACCATTGACACGGCAACCGGCACCATCAAGCTCAAGGCTGTCTTTGCCAATGAGGACGAGCGCCTCTTCCCCAACGAATTTGTCAATGCAAGGCTTCTGGTCCGCACCCTGAAAAACGCCGTTACCGTGCCGCCATCAGCCATTCAGACAGGCTCCTCCGGCAACTATGTCTATGTCATTGGCAATGACAATACAGTTGCCATAAGGCCGGTTACAGTCTCCCTTTCCACAGGGGCAGTTTCCGTCATAAGCGACGGTTTGACAGGCGGTGAAAAAGTGGTCGTAGACGGCATAGACACACTCAGGGACAAGGCAAAGGTCAATATTGTGGCAACAGTGGATACTGTTTCCCTGGCAGCGCACTCTTCTCCCCTGGCAACAGAATCATCGGCCAGAAAGGTGACAGGCGATAGCCAGGCGCCTGCTGATGCGGCAGCCCCAAGGCAGTAACCCGTGAACTTCTCACGCATCTTTATCTTAAGGCCCATAGCCACCTCACTTCTGATGGTGGCCCTCTTCTGCTCCGGCATCCTGGCCTACCGCTTTCTCCCCATATCTGCCCTGCCGCAGATAGACTATCCCATTATCCAGGTACAGACGCTCTATCCCGGCGCCTCTCCTGACGTCATGGCAGCCGTTGTCACGGCCCCCCTGGAAGCCGAGCTTGGCTCCATATCTGGGCTCACGCAGATGAGCTCTGTCTCGGCTGCCGGATCGTCCGTCATTACGCTGCAGTTTGACCTTTCCATGGCCCTGGACGTGGCAGAGCAGGAAGTGCAGGCAGGCATCAACTCGGCCCAGACGCTTCTGCCGTCCGATCTGCCCAACCCGCCTGTCTACAACAAGGTCAATCCGGCAGACCCGCCTGTCATGACCCTGGCCCTGACCAGCGACACCCTGCCCATGACCCGCCTTGAGGATCTTGCAGACACCCGCATTGCCCAGAAGCTGTCCCAGCTATCGGGCGTAGGCCTTGTCACACTCTCCGGCGGGGAAAGGCCTGCCGTGCGCATCAAGGTCAATCCCAAGGCCCTGGCCCAGGCCAATCTCACAGTAGAAGACATCCGTACTGCCGTTGCTGCTGCCAATGTCAATTCTTCCAAGGGCAGCCTGGACGGGCCCATACGTTCATCGTCCATTGACGCCAACGACCAGCTTGAAAGTCCCGAGGAATACGCACAGACGGTTATCGGCTACAAAAACGGCGCACCCATCAGGCTGCAGGACGTGGCCTCAGTGGAGGAAGGTGCTGAAAATGCCCTGCTGGCAGCCTATACGGTGCATGCGGCAGAGGACGGATCAAAACAGAAGATAAAGCCGTCCATCATCCTCTCCATACAGCGCCAGCCAGGCGCCAACGTCATTGCCGTAGCCGATGCCATCAGCAAACGCATCGCCACCCTGCAAGCCTCACTGCCGGCCTCTGTCAAGATACAGACCATAACGGACAGGACTGCCACCATCAGGGCAACCGTTGCCGATGTCCAGGCCGAGCTTGTCCTGGCTGTCGTCATGGTTATTGCCGTCATCCTGCTTTTTTTGCGCAACATACGTGCAACCATCATTCCGGCACTGGCAGTCCCGCTCTCACTGGTTGGCACGCTGGGCGTACTCTACCTGGCAGGCTTTTCCCTCAACAACCTGACACTCATGGCCCTGGTCATAGCGGCAGGCTTTGTCGTGGACGATGCCATTGTCGTCATAGAAAACATCTCCCGCTACCTGGAGCAGGGCATGCGCCCTGTCCAGGCTGCACTGACAGGGGCAGGCCAGATAGGCTTCACCATCATCTCCCTGACCTTCTCCCTTGTAGCCGTGCTCATTCCGCTCCTCTTCATGGAGGACATCTCAGGGCGCCTTTTCAGGGAATTTGCCATAACGCTTGCCGTCACCATCCTTATCTCGGCAGTCGTCTCCTTAACGCTTACTCCCATGCTCTGCGCTGTTCTGCTGAAACGCGTTCCCAAGAAGAAAACTTCCGGGCAGGGAAAAGAGGAAGTTGAAAAGTCAGATCCTGCAGCCTTCCTGACACAGGGAGCAGGATTTTTCCCGAAACTTTTGCGGCTCTACGACAAGGCGCTTGGCTGGACGTTTGCCCATCAGCGCTTCATGCTCTTTGTTGCAGCATCAAGCCTCGTTGTCACCTGCCTTCTCTACATAGTTGTTCCCAAGGGCTTTTTTCCTGTGCAGGACACAGGCCTTTTGCAGGGCATAGCCGAGGCGCCGCAAAACACCTCCTTTTCTGCCATGGCCAAAAGGCAGCAGAGCCTGGCCGATCTGATCTTAAGCGATCCTGCCGTCAAACGTGTCGCCTTTTTTGTGGGCGTTGACGGGCAGAACCCGAGCCTGGCCACATCCAGGCTTACCATCGAGCTGAAGGGCCTTGATGAAAGGGACGAGAGGGCCCCAGTTATAGCCAGGCGCCTTATGGAGAGGGCAAAGACAGAAATTCCCGGGGCCATGCTCTATCTTAATCCAGTGCAGGACCTGACCATTGAGGACAGGACGAGCAGGACCATGTACCAGCTGACGCTGGAAACAGTCACCAGGGACGATCTGGAAGTGTGGGAAGAAAAGCTGAGAAAGAAGCTCTCTGACTGCCCTGAACTCAGCGACGTGGCTTCGGACATGCTGCCCACAGGCACCATGATCTATGTCAACGTCAACCGCGATGCGGCAAGCCGTCTTGGCATCAGCA
>CAVJEZ010000066.1:0-9259 GCA_963648625.1 Odoribacter splanchnicus | reverse complement strand
GCAGTGGTGGAATCGGTAGACACAGGAGACTTAAAATCTCCCGGCCTATGGCTGTACCAGTTCAAGTCTGGTCTGCGGTACCAAAAGAGACATCAAAATGGGCCGGTATCTTCATATATATGATGAAATATGACTTCATCATTAAGGAAGAACAAAAGTTTCTCTTGTTAAGCCCCGCTTTCAGCGGGGCTTTTTTTGCTACTGCTGTCCTGCACGCTGTCTGCCTTAAGAGAGTGTTCCTGCCTTTCAGAGCGGAGAATATGCCAGACAGTCGATTTTGCAATCCTGCGAAGCTCGGGATAGCCGGCTTCCTCGCAATGATCCCGTATATAGCCTGCCAGAGACTCCATTGACCAGGCAGGCATGGCTCTGATGCCAAGCTCGGCAGGGCTTTTTCCAGCAAGAAAGCACACCCAGTCTGCACAGTCCGCTGTTATTCTGACCGGATGCCTGCGAAGGGGCATGGCCATGACAGTTTCCAGAAGTCCCAGAAGGGGAGCCCTGCGGACCAGGCCGGCAACAAAGCTTTGCGACATGCCGGTCCTGTCTGCTATGGCAGCGGTAGTCAGGCCGTCCAGGGCATACAGAAGTATCTGTGCGCCCAGCCTCTTTCTGGGATGCTCGCCGGGATTCTGCGAGATATGCTCAAGAGCCGCCCTTTCAGCAGATGTCGCTTCAAGCTTGTGCTTTCTTGGCCTTCCGGACACATGTTCTCCCTTTGCCAATGGCTGGCAGGACAAGGTTTAAACAAAACGAAGGTAACAAAAGGGGGAGACTGGCGTCTCCCCCTCCGTATATCCAGGCGGAAACCGGCAGAGCCCTTCCGCTTATGTTCCTGTTTGTTCTTGCCTTATTCGGCAGGAGCTTCCTCGGCGGTCAGCTCGATGCGGGCAAAGGTGACAACCTTCAGGGTGTCGCCCACAGCCTTGGCTGTTTCGGCAACAAGCTGGGTGATGGTCTTCTTGTCGTCGCGGATGTAGGCCTGGTCCATCAGGCACACTTCCTTGCAGAACTTGACCACGGCGCCTTCGGCGATCTTCTCGATGATCTGCTCGGGCTTGCCGTCATTCTTGGCCTTTTCGCGGTACACGTTGCGCTCGCGCTCGATGGCTTCAGGATCAAGGCTGTCGCGGTCAAGGGCCATGGGACGCATGGCAGCGGCCTGCATGGCAATTTCCTTGGCCAGTTCCTTCACCTTTTCATTGGCAGCTGTTTCAGCCTTGCCGCACTCAACGACAACGACGACGCCGAGTTTGCCGGAGGTCACATGCATGTAGGTGCCGGCCACTTCGTTGGCGGCACAGTCATGGAAGAAGAACTTGCCAAGGCGCATGTTCTCGCCGGTCTTGGCGATGAGGTTCTTGAGATCCTCGTCGAGCAGGGCGGACAGGGCGTCGGCATCGGCAGGCTTCTTTTCCAGCACTGTTTCGGCAGTCTTGGCTGCGAAGTTCTTGAAATCGTCGCCGCGGGACACGAAGTCTGTCTCGCACTGCACGGAAGCAAGGGCAACGTTCTTTTCGTCAGCAGAGACAGCCAGGGTCACAAGGCCTTCGCTGGTGGCGCGGCCGGCCTTCTTGGCAGCCTTGGCCATGCCCTTCTCACGCAGGAAGTCGATGGCCTTTTCCATATCGCCGTCAACTTCGGAGAGGGCTTTTTTGCAATCCATCATTCCTGCGCCGGTTCTTTCGCGCAGTTCTTTTACCATTGCGGCTGTAATCGCCATTGTGGTCTCCTTACCTTATGGTACTAAAGGGCAGCATCACCGTTTTGACACGACGACGCTGCCCGCAGACAGTCAGATTTTGGGTACGTCCTACTGGGCGTCGGCTTCAGAAGCCTTCTCTTCCATAACCTGCTCAGCATTATCCTTGTCAGAAGCAGCGGCCTCGCCTTCGATGCAGGCTTCGGCAAAAGCACCGACAAAGAGCTTGATGGCGCGGATGGCGTCATCGTTGCCGGGGATAATGTAGTCGATGAGGTCAGGATCGCAGTTTGTATCGGTCACGGCCACAATCGGAATACCGAGCTTGCGGCATTCCTTGACGGCGATGTCTTCACGGTTGGGGTCAATAATGAAGGCCAGCTGGGGCAGCTGGTCCATATTCTTGATGCCGCCGAGGTTCTGTTCCAGCTTTTCAAGCTCGCGCTGGCGCAGAAGCTTTTCCTTCTTCTGGTAGCGGTTGATGGAACCGTCGGCAAACATGGCTTCCAGCTTCTTCAGGCGCTCGACGCTCTTCTGAATGGTCACGAAGTTGGTCAGCGTGCCGCCCATCCAGCGGTTGCTGACATAGTACTGGTTGGCACGGCTGGCTTCGGAGGAAATGGATTCCTGAGCCTGGCGCTTTGTGCCGATGAAGAGCACCTTGCCGCCGTTGGCCACGGTATCGACAACCTTGTCGTAGGCCTGGCGGAACAGCTTCACGGTCTGCTGCAGGTCAATGATATGGATGCCGTTGCGGGCGCCAAAGATGAAAGGACGCATCTTGGGATTCCAGCGACGAGTCTGATGACCAAAGTGGACGCCGGTTTCCAGCATCTGCTTCATGGTAACGTAAGCCATGATAAAAAACCTCCAGGGTTCAACTTCCATCAGAACCCACACCCTTCTTCCCTGAGAAATCCGGTGCATACCGGTCCGGGGCACCCCGGGCAGCTGTTCTGATGTGCTTAATTAATGGAAAACGTGGATTTTTATCTCATTCCGCTTTGCATTGCAATATATTTGCGCTCACAGGATCGGAACTGGTGACGCCTGTTTGCAGGAACGACGTCTAACCGGCTGAAAATTCACTCTGTTTTAACATCAGTTTCTGAATCCCTGGCAGCACATTTGAATTTTTGTCATCTCCTTTGACATCTCCTTTGTATCTGGCATAAAAGAAATCAGAGCCATTGCGTTCCTCCTTAGAATTGTGCGTCTTCATAGTGCAATGGCTCTTTTTATTGTACGAGGGGAAATGCAGCCGCTAAAGACCTGCACGCGGACAGACGTTTTTTGCTTTTTTAATGATGGCATCAGGGATGGTACAGCTGGTCTCACAGAGGATCCTGCAGTATAGTGAACCTGACAAACCCCGCAGAGTCATGGCCCCATACATCGGCCCGCATAGCGGATAACCTCTTGCTTTTTCCTTGCTAAATACGGTAAATTTGTTATTGAGTGGTTGAAAGTCTGATCTTTTGCTGAATTACAGTGCATGCACACCTTGCTGTATGTGCAAAACTGATGATTTATCACCAAACCGTTCCGGCCCAGGACATTTCCTTCCCACGGATTAAGGCATGCCCAAAAGCAGGAACATGCTTCTTATGCCGGCTTTTGCTCCTGTTTTTGCGGAGTTTCCTGTTTTATGCACTTCAAGGCAGTCTTTTCCATTTTCGCATCATTCCTGCTTGCAGCCCTTTGTTTTTCAAATGATGCCTGTTTTGCGAAAGGGCTGACCTGCGATTTCTACGACATATCTGACATTCCTGACGGCTGGACTGTAACAGTCCCGCCAGGATTCAATGAGCGCAAGTCTTCCCTCGGGCATTATGTCAACGAGGACAAAAACACTTCGCTCATGATCCAGATAGCAGAGAACAAGGATGGCTCCGATCTGGAAGAAGTGGCCAGGCAGACACTGGAAAGCCTGCGCAGCAACGGCTGCACCCTGCTGAAAGAGCCTGTCAGGCAGGGAGACCTCATGCGCCTAGAAGTAACCGGCACCGGAATACCGGCCATAATGTGGCTTGGCACCGATGGTGATGTTACGTCCGTTACAGTACTTTGCGGAGACAAGGAGGAAGGCAGGCACTTTCTCTCCTTCTTCCACGCAGACAGCAGGCTTATTCCCTCGGCCAATCTGGTTTTTCAGCCATGAACAGAAGAATATTATTTTACGGGGACTCCAACACATGGGGCTACCGCCCAGGCGGGGAACGCCTTCCGGCAAACCGCCGCTACACAACAATGGTCACCAGGCAGGCCCCGGACATCATACCTGTTGTTGACGGACTCAACGGCCGCAGCACTGCCTTTGAAAGCACGCTTGCAGCCCCTGAGCTTCTGGGCGGGGCTAGTTTTGCCGCTTCATTGCGCAAGGCGGACAATCCTGACGGCGTTGTCATCATGCTGGGCACCAATGACGTCATGCCGCCGCTCAGCCTGACTGGCGATACAGTCGCAGACAACATGCGCCGCATTATCAGAACGGCAAGGCAGATATGCCCTGACATGGGCACCATAGTCATCGTCAGCCCGCCGCCGCTTGCCTCCTGCGCTGTCAGGACCATGCAGGAAGAACTGCATGGAGATGCAGATCTCCTTGGCACCGATCTGGCCCCGTATTTAAGGAAGGCAGCTGACGAAGAAGGAGCCTACTTCATAAGCGGCTCATCCATCATACCCTGCATGGATGCAGCAGACGGCTTCCATTTAAGCGACATCGGGCATTTGCGTATCGGCCTTGCCATAGGAAGCCTGCTTCGCAGCCTGGTCATGATACATTAGAAAGCGTTTTTTTCAGTCTGCAAGAGCCGTCATTCCTGTTATACAAGACAGGACTGACGGCTCTTCTTTTTACGAAGGATCGGACTTCAGAAGACCGGCCAGCTTTTCAAGCAGTTTGCTGACAGCCTGTCCCCTGTGGCTGCGGCCCATCTTCTGTTCCCTGGTCATTTCTGCGGCAGAAATGCCAAGTTCCTCGTCAAAAAAGACAGGATCATAGCCAAAGCCGTTTGTTCCACGGGGCGCTTCCAGGATGCGGCCTTCCCATTTGCCGTGCACTATAAGGGCCTTGTCCATGGAAGGGCATCCTGGCACGGCATACGCCATGCTGCACACAAACTTGGCCGTTCTTTTTTCCGCAGGCACGGACTCAAGTTCCATAAGCAGCTTGCGGATGTTGCGCCCGTCCTTTGTCTCCCCGTCAAGAAGGGGCATGTCATCCGAATAACGCGCCGAATAGACGCCGGGACGTCCGGACAGAGCATCCACTTCCAGTCCGGAGTCATCAGATATGGCGGCAAGTCCGGTCAGGTCTGCCACGGCCTGTGCCTTTATAAAGGCATTTTCGGCAAAGGTTGTGCCGTTTTCCTCGATATCGCCTATCTCTGGGAAGGCGCCAAGTCCCAAGACCTCTACGCCAAATGCCTGCAATGGCTGTGCAAGCTCGCGGATTTTGCCCTCGTTTTTTGTTGCCAGAACAATCTGCCTCATGCCTTATCCCTCCTCTTCAGCCGATTATTTTTCAAGCCATACAGCGTGCCAGTACAAACCTGACCTGCACCATAGGAAAGAACGCCGTCCCTGTCCATTAAGACGATATGCCGTCATACGTTGCTTCCGCATATGTTTTGCAGATAAGGCGGACATTACCCAGGACCTGCAGGCAGTTCCCAAATTCCCCGGTCTTGAGACAGCGCGCTCTTTCCCGTATAAGACCTGTACAGGGGACAAAGCCGGGCTTTCAGGCCTTCTTCTTTCAGTGGTTGCTGGCTTTTTGTCCCTGCCCGCATGGCAATATGCCTCTTTTTTCACTGCCGTCATGCTGCATCTCTTATATGAGAAGCCCTCATCATTTCTGATCATCTTTCTCTGGTCATCTTTCATGAGCATCTTCCATGAAAAAGCTCTCTGACTACATCACGCCGTCCGCACCTTTGGACTATATCCCCATGCCCTACGTCATTGCCGAGGCTGGCGTTAATCATGAAGGCAGTATGGAACTGGCAAAACGCCTTGTCTGCGAGGCAGCCGAGGCTGGTGCTGATGCTATCAAGTTCCAGACATACAGGGCCGGCACGCTGGCCTCAAAAAACAGCCCCGCCTACTGGGACCTGACCAAGGAGCCGACGACAAGCCAGTACGAGCTTTTTTCCAGGCATGACAGCTTCTGGAAGAAGGAATTCGAGGAACTCAAAAAAATCTGCGATGATGAAGGAATAGCTTTTCTGTCCACTCCCTTTGACACGGAAAGCGCGGACTTCCTGGCCCCGCTCATGGATGCCGTCAAGATTTCCTCGTCAGACATCACCAACAAGCCCTTCATCGAGTATCTGGCACGCTTTAAAAAGCCGGTCCTGCTCTCCACCGGAGCATCCTGTCTGTATGAAGTGGCAGAAGCAGTGCAGTGGATCACTGATGCCGGATGCCCGCTTGCCCTCATGCACTGCGTGCTCAACTATCCCACCGCCGATGAAAATGCCGCCCTGGGGATGATTACGGGCCTAAGGCAGCATTTTCCGCATCTTGCTGTCGGCTATTCGGACCATACCCTGCCAGGTGACATGCAGAACCTGGTCACAGCCGTCCTGCTTGGGGCCCGCATACTGGAAAAGCATTTTACCTTTGACAAGACGCTTCCAGGCAATGACCACTACCATGCCATGGACAAGGAAGACCTTTCCTCCTTTCTGCAAAAGATGCAGCGCATCCTGAAAGGCGTGGGCAGTTTCTGCGTCCGCTCCCTGCCGGAAGAAGAGCCGGCCAGGAAAAACGCCAGAAGATCCCTTGTGGCAGCAAAATTCATTGCAAAAGGGACGGCTCTTACCATGGACAACCTGACCTGGAAACGGCCCGCATACGGCATCTCTCCCCGCTGCATTGACGAGGTGCTGGGCATGAAGGCCAGGGACGATATCGCCGAGGACACAGTCCTTACCTGGTCCCATCTGGAGAACATCTGACAAGGCTGCCTTTCAGGCGGCAGGACTTCCCATGGCGCAGGACAGAGACACAGCAAAAATACTGATCACAGGCTGTATGCCGCCCGGATCCGATCCGGACAGAGCAATAGCCGCTGGTCCCTGGTGTTTTGCAGGCCGTGAGGACTTGTTTCCGGACTTTGAGACAAAATTTTCCTTTGCTCCCGAGCCCTTTGCCGACAGAGAATGCCAGGCTCAGGCCATACGCGAGGCAGAAGCCCTTGCCGCAGATCTCATTCCCCGCCTGGCAGAAAGGCTAGCTCCTGGCTCAGAACTCCCGGAGGCCTACTGGGAAACCCTGCTTGCCCCGTTTGCCATCAACAGCGCAAGGCTGATTGTCGAGGTATGGTACCGCATACAGTCCCTTATGGAAGCATACGGGGATCAGAAGCTGGCTGTCCCCCTTGCGCCTGAAAAGTGTCCTGTCGTTATGCTCGCCGACAGGGACATCGTCCTCAAAGGGGCGCTTAACCCTCTTCTGCTGCACTGGCTTTACTCCCGCCTTTTACGCCCTGTGCTGCCTGAGCTGTGGCACACGGAGCCAGGCCAGCCGGATGTGCTGGCAGGCACAGCGGATGAATCTGAAAATTCTGCATCCTCTGCATGGAAAAGTGCATGGGAAAACGCATGGTCAGCAAAGGAATCCAGGCTGAAGGCATGGCTGCGGGACCTCTGCCTCTCCCTTCCTGTGCCGCCCTTGCAGGGCATCTCCCTGTGGCAGAGCCTGCGCTGGTCTCTGGCACTCATGCACAAAAGCAGGCTTCCTGACGGATCCCTGAGCCTTGCCGGCAGCTTTGCAGCTCCCATGGCAAAGAAAGCGCCTGCCCTGCCCTTTGATCCCATGGATCTTGTGCTGCAGCTTCTGCCCCGGACGCTTCTGCACATGAAGCATCCGCACAATGTACGGCCCATGAAGAATCCAAAAGTCCGCATGGCCATCATCTCCATGTACGAGGATGCCGGCTACAGGCAGAAGCTTGCCATATGGCGTGCCAGGGGCGGACGGCTCATTTCCATGCAGCATGGCGGCAACTACGGCATGATGGCCCTGACCTGTGCTGCCGAATTTGTAGAATACAGCCAGCATGCCTTTATTACCTGGGGCTGGACAGAATACCAGAGCGTCCATGCCACCCTGCCTGCCAGACGGCATTTTATTCCGCTTCCTGCCCCGAAGCTGGCACGCATAGGCAATGCCTGGAAGGCGGGCGGGTCCTCCGTTCTCTTTGTAGGCACGGAAATAGCCTCCTTTTCCTACCAGCTGGACTCGCATCCTACCCCTCTTGAAAACCTGGCCTACAGGGCAGACAAGGATGCCTTCCTGCGCAGGCTGGACAGGGAGATACGCAACCATATTCTCTACAGGCCGTACTTCCCGACGCCAGGGGCACTGGATGACGCAGCCTGGATCCTGGCCCGCTACCCGCACATGCACCTGTGCTCAGGCGATCTTCTGCCAAAGCTTCTCAGCTGCCGCCTTCTCATCATGGATCACCACGGAACAGTGCTTCTGGAAGCCATGGCTGCCAATGTGCCCACAGTCTGCTTCTGGAATGAGGCACACTGGCCCCTTTCCCAGGCCTTCAGCGACATGCTTCCTGTTCTTCAGGATGCCGGAATCTGGCATCCTGACACGGACAAGGCCGCAGCCCATATACAAAGCATCTGGCCTTCCCCGGAAAAATGGTGGTTTTCAGACAGGGTGCAGCAGGCAAGATCTTCCTTTCTCAGCGCTTTTGCACTATGTAATGCCAATGATTTGAACAGGCGCTGGACAGAGGTCCTGCGATCCCTGTAACGCCTGCTTCTGCCTGTCCCGTCCCATTCCCCAGAGGAGCATCACGTACACCATGTCCAAGCAAGGTTTTAACGGTCTGCGCACCGGTCTTTTTCACCTGGTCCTGCCGCTGCTGATTTTGTGCCTTTTCCCCGGCCAGCATCTGATGGCCGCCCCTGACAGCAGGGATGCCGCACAGGCAGGCAGCCAGGAAACGCAGGTACAGGGTACGGCAGACAAAGAACAGGATTCTGCGGACGCAGAAATTCTGAAGCGTGCAGACAAGGCACTTGCCAAAAAAGACTACCGCAGCGTTGTAGACATGCTGACACCCCTGGCCAACAAGAAAAATGGCGAGGCAGCCTTTATTCTGGGACGCCTGACGCAGGCAGGCATGGGCACAAAGCAAAGCAATACCAGGGCAGCCCAGTACTTCAAGATAGCAGCCGATCAGGGCGACATCCGCGGACAGAATGCCTACGGCATGGCACTTGCCATGGGCGAGGGTGTACGCCGCAATTTCTGGGAGGCAAGCCAGTGGTTTGCCAAGGCTGCCGAGCAGGGGCATGCCGAGGCCCAGTACAATCTTGGCTATCTCTACTCCCAGGGCAGAGGCGTCAAGAAGAGCGAGGAAAAGGCCATTGACTGGTACACCAGGGCTGCCAACCAGGGCATGGCCGAGGCCCAGTATTCCTTAGGCTGGATCTACATGTATTCAAAGGACGGCCATCAGGATGACACAAAGGCCGTGCACTGGCTGGAAAAGGCTGCCGAGCAGGATCATGTAAAGGCGCA
>CAVJEZ010000065.1:0-9267 GCA_963648625.1 Odoribacter splanchnicus | reverse complement strand
TGTCGTGGTAGTTGACACTGGCCACAATGCCGCTGGCAGAAAGGACCATGATAAGCCCTATGCCCAGGATCATGACGGCAAAGACAAAGAGAAGCCAGTCATACCCCTGCCCGGCATGGCCCTGGCCGTGCTGCACCATGCCGTCATGGAATCCGGACATGCTGCCTGCAGCGTGATGCGCATAGTCATGCTGCAGGACCTGCCCGGCATCCTGACGGACGTTCTGCCGGCTGTCCTGGCCTGCCCCGTGCTGCTCGGCAGCTGCGGAATCAGGCATCCCGGCAGTTTCGTTTATATATGCATTGCCGCTGCCTGCGTCCGCCTCATTCGCGGGCGCAGCATCCGGCTTCCTGTTTCCCCACAGGCTCATGCCATTTTCTCCACCAGGTCCTTGAAGTGCCTGCCGCGGTACGCCATGCCCTTGTAGAGGTCAAAGCTGGCCGTGGCAGGGGACAGCAGGACGGCATCCCCGGCCTCTGCCCTGCCGTTAAGCCAGGCAAAGGCCGGATCCAGCGTGGCAAACCATTTCATGGGCACAATGTCATGCCAGGCAGCGGAAAAAATCTGCTCTGACTCGCCAAAGCCGGCCACAAAGCGCACTTTTTCCTTAACAAGGGGAATCAGGGCTTCAAGGTCCCCGCCCTTCCAGCGACCGCCGCACAGAAGCAGGACAGGCCTGTCCATGGCTTTCAGGGCCGTTTCCAGGGATGACACTGTCGTGCACTTGGAATCGTTGATGTAGAGCACGCCGTGCTTTTCGGCCACAAGCTCCAGCCTGTGCGGCAGGGGAACAAAATTCTCCACGGCACGTGCCGCAGCCTCTTCACTGACTCCAAGCCTCTGCACTGCCTGCCAGGCCGTTTCGCAGTTCAGGGCATTATGCGCCCCCAGAAGATGCGTCTTTTTGAAGCGCCCACAGGCTTTTGCCGCAATGCAGGGAGCAGCAAAGCCTGCCTCATGATACAGTTTCTGCCATTCATCGGGCACGATGGCGAGATCGTCTGCAGTCATGCAGGCAAAAAGGCGCATCTTGGCTGCCACGTATTCTGCCATGTCCCGGTGGTAGTCCAGATGGTTGGGCGTGATGTTCACAAGAACTGCCACATCCGGATGCAGGGTAAGGCAGGTCTGCAGCTGGAAGCTTGAGAGCTCAAGCACAAGGCAGTCGCATTTCCGGCCGCCCAGCACGTACTCGCTTAAGGGCGTTCCCACATTGCCGCCTAAAAAGACGCTGAAGCCTGCCTCCTTAAGCATGTCTGTTATAAGATGCACGGTAGTGGTCTTGCCGCTTGTGCCGGTAACGGCAATGATTTTTTCCCCATCAAGGCAACGCCAGGCAAGCTCGGTCTCTGCCAGAATGCAGGGACCTTCTGCCGAATCAAGAGGAAAGTCCCTCTCCTTGCCCATAATCTCAAGCAGATGTTCCAGGGGAGCCCCCGGGCTTGGCACAACAAAGGCTGCACCGGCAAACTGTTCCGGAGTGTGCGGCCCGACTTCCACGCGGCAGGGCAGGCCTTTCAGATCCTCTTCTGCCTCGGGGCTCAGGCTTTTGGCCTCAAGCAGCACCACGTCGCACTTAAGCCTGCACAAAAGGCGTGCGGCGGCCCTGCCGGATCTGCCGGATCCTACCACGACAACCCTGTCCCCTGCCTTTGGCAGGCCGTGCACAACGGCACCGTCCGCAGGCTGGCCCGTGCGGACAGGAAAAGGAGAAAACGGACTTAACGGCATGTGAGACATGGCTTATCCCCTGCAAGTACACAAGAAGACACACAAGAAGACACGGGCAGATACGGCGTGCTGCATAAAAAAAGCTAGCGCAGCTTGATGGTGGACAGGGCCAGGAGGCCCAGGATGATGGACGTTATCCAGAAGCGGATGATGATCTTGGACTCAGGTATGCCCTTGAGCTCAAAATGGTGGTGCAGCGGCGCCATGCGGAAGAGGCGCTTGCCGCCTGTCCAGCGGAAGTAGCTGACCTGCATGATGACAGACAGTGTCTCCACCACGAAAAGGCCGCCCACAACGGCCAGCAGAAGCTCCTGCTTGCAGAGCAGGGCCAGAAAGCCGAGCGTGCCGCCAAGGGAAAGAGAGCCCACGTCCCCCATAAAAACCTGCGCAGGATAGGCATTAAACCATAAAAAACCAAGGGAGGCGCCGACAAGCGCGCCGCAGAAAATGGTGACTTCGCCGACGCCCGGAATATAGGGCATATAGAGATAATTTGTCAGGCGGACATTGCCGGTAATGTAGATAAAGACGGCAAAGACCATGCCGGCCACCACTGTAGGCCCTATGGCCAGGCCGTCAAGGCCGTCAGTCAGATTGACGGCATTGGCAGAGGCAACCATGACAAGCACGCCAAATGGCAGGTAGAAAAGCCCCAGGTCAAAGCTCACGTTTTTGACAAAGGGAATATAGAGGCTCGTGTTGTACTCAGGATCAATGGTGATGCAGATCATGGCCGAGACGGCTATGCCTATCAGCCCGCCCATCTTGGCCCTGGGGGAAATGCCCTTGTTTTCATGATGGCGGAGCTTGGTAAAGTCATCCCAGAAGCCGACAAGGCCGAAGCCTACAAAGACAAGCAATATTTCCCATATATAGCGGTTGGACCAGTCTGCCCAGAGGATGAGCGTCAGCACCAGGCTTGCCATAATGATAAGCCCGCCCATGGTCGGGGTTCCTGCCTTTGAGGCGTGTGCCTTAACGTCCGAGAGAATGTACTGCCCGCATTTGAGCCTGTGCAGGAAATTGATGCACGCAGGGCCTATGATCACCATGATGACCATGGCCGTTATGAGCGCGCCCAGGGAACGGAAGGTTATATAGCGGAAAACATTGAGAAACGTGTAGTCCGAAGAGAGGGGGACAAGAAAATGATACAGCATCAGACAGACTCCGCTCCAAAGAAGTTTTCCATAGCAAGGCAGGCCGTTTCCAGGTGATTGGAGCGCGAGCCCTTGCAAAGCACGGTGTATTTTGAGCCAGGGTTGAGCCCGAAGGAACGCATGCTCTCGCAGAGCTCCTCGTCACTCTCAAAAAAGGCCAGGGGAATGTCCTGCCCGAGCCCCTCCTGCAGGGCACTGCCAAAGCCGCCCTTCCAGAATACGCAGAGCGGGGCAAGCGATTTGAGCTCCCTGCCAAGGCGCACATGGGCATCATGGGAAAGTGTTCCCAGTTCCCCCATCGAGCCAAGGACTGCCACCAGAGGGCTTCCGTTCGATGCGGCTTCCTTTGCCGCTGCCTGAAGCATGCGGCTCATGGAGAGCGGATTGGCATTGTAGCAGTCGTCAATAAGCAGGACGGATCCGCAGCTTTTGCGGGAGAAGCGGTGCCCGGGTAGCACGATGTCCTTAAGCCTTGCTTCAATGTCAGGCAGATCAATATGCAAAAGATCGCAGACAAGGGCCAGGCAGGCCAGGTTTTCAGCCGCAGCATCGCCGGCCATGGGCATGGCAAGTTTGCAGCACTGCGTCTTCCCGTCCAGGCTGACGCATGCCTCAAAAAGGCTGTCCTTCAGGCAGCGGACATGGGAAGCAATGCCGGCCCCGCCAGCACGGGGCTGCTCCTTGGCCGAAAAGAACAGGGTCCTGGGACAGACATCAAGGGCGCATTTCACCAGATCGGCATAGTCTGCAGAAGCAATGGCCGTGCCCCCTTTTGCCAGGTATTTAAAAAGGCGCGTCTTGTACCAGGCAACGCCCTTGTCGCCCAGGCCTTCAGTATGGCCCTCGCCGACATTGAGGACGATGGCAATGTCTGGCCTTAAAATGGCGCCCAGCTCGTCCATGTCCTGGGGATGGCTCACGCCGCACTCAAACACCCAGAAGCGCTCGTCTCCCGAAGCGCTGAGCATGCTGAGCGGCAGCCCCAGCTGGTTGTTGTGGTTGCCTTCCGTCTTTGCCACGGCTCCTTTGCCGCCTAAGACAGCAGCAAGCCATTCCTTGGTGGTGGTCTTGCCTGCCGTTCCGGTAAGCCCGATGACCGTGCCCTTGTACATGTCCCGCCAGGCTGCTGCTATGCGTCCCAGGGCCCTGATTGTGTTGTCGGCAATAAAAACGACGACATCAGGGAAACGCTCCTGCAGGCCCTCCACAGGATGCTCTGCCAGTATGGCACATGCTCCCATTTCGCAGGCAGCCAGGGCATAGTCATGCCCGTCCACCCGCTCTCCGGGCACACAGGCAAAGAGTGCCCCTTCGGTCACATCCCTGCTATCCGACACCACCTGGGATACCGCCTTATGCTGCACTTTCTGCGGGCATGATGCGCCCAGTGCTTCTGCTATTGTCTGCAAAGTCAGGTGCATTGTATTCTGTCTGTCCTCTCTTATGTACGCTCTTATGCACTATCTTGTGCACGGCCGGATGCCGCACGGCAGCGCAGGAAAGCCTACAGTGCCCCGCAGAGCTCGCGCACGGTCTCCTGGTCGCTGTAATGGTGCTTGACGCCATTGACTATCTGGTAGTCCTCATGGCCCTTGCCGGCTATGAGGAGGCAGTCATCCGGCCCAAGCATGGCTATGGCCTTTTTGGTTGCCTCCCGCCTGTCCGCTTCCACAACTGCCTCCTTTGCCTCTTTCAGCCCGGGCAGGACATCGGCAATGATGTCGTCCGGATTTTCAAAGCGGGGATTGTCGGAGGTCAGCACGGCAACATCGCTCAGCCTGGCAACGGCCTCGCCCATGAGGGGACGCTTGGTCCTGTCCCTGTTGCCGCCGCAGCCAAAGACGGTCACAAGGCGCTTGAAGCCGGCGCCGCGCAGGGCCTGCTGGACGTTGATCAGGGCATCGGGCGTATGGGCATAGTCAACAAAGACATGCAGCCCCTTTGCATTTACAACCCGCTCCACGCGGCCCGGCACGCCTGCAAAGCCTGCAAGGCTTGAAAAGTCGGTAATGCCCATGGCCAGGCCCATGGCCTGCACGGTGAGCAGGTTGTCGGCGTTAAAGCGTCCGATAAGAGGCGAGGCAAGATCCCAGGTTCCTGATTTGGCAGTCATGCGCAGGGTAACGCCGTGCACGCCCTGGCTCAGCAGCTCTCCCTGCAGATGATGCGCCGGATCGCCATGTTCGGGCGCAGGGCCGAAGCCGTATGTCCAGGCATCGGGGCAGCGGTCAAGCAGGCGCAGGCACCAGGGATCATCGGCATTCAGGGCCTTGGCCTTGCCGGGGAGCTGCGCCTTTGTAAAGAGCAGTGCCTTGGCCTCGAAATACTCTTCCATGGTGTGGTGGAAATCCAGGTGGTCCTGGGTCAGGTTGGTAAAGCAGGCCCCGGCATAGGGCACATGCCACACCCTCTTCTGGTCCAGGGAGTGCGATGAGACTTCCATGACGCAGACAGTGCAGCCGGCATCGTTCATGGCCCTCAGCATGCGGTGCACCTCAAGGGGGCCGGGCGTTGTCAGCGGAGCCGCCTCGCAATGCCCGGGCCAGCGGTAGCTCACCGTGCCCAGCACGCCCACCTTGTGACCATGGGCTGCAAAAAGCCGTTCCAGAAGGGCTGCGCAGGTTGTCTTGCCATTGGTGCCGGTAATGCCGACTACCATAAGGTTCATTTCATCGGTGCGGTACATGTCCTGTGCCAGCTCGGACAGGGCAAAACGCGTGTCTTCATGCAGGACATAGTCTGTGCCGTTTTGTTCAAGCACATCCCGCACGCCCTGCAGAGTCCTTTCGTCCAGCACGACGCAGGAGCACCCTTTTTGCACGGCATCGGGCACGTATTTCTGGCCGTCCTCGCTTGCTCCATGCACAACCACATAGGCACAGCCCTTTGTCACAGTCCTTGAATCCGCACAGACAGCCATGCCATTCCTGACTTTTTCCCTCAGATCAGCATAGGTAACAGCAACCATAAACGCCCCCGATTTTCCATATATGAACAGACAATACTGACAATAGTTCTTTGCGCTACCCGCCGGACAGCCAGAGGATATAGGAAGTCTTTTTGCCGTCAGGAGCATCTTCCGGCCAGGGCGTGCCGGGAGGCGGCTCCTGCCTGACAACGCGCGGTCCTTCCCCCCTGAGCTCCGGCATGATGCCGGCCCTGGCAAAAAGTTCCACTGCATTGCGCACGGTCTTGCCGGTAACATCGGGCACGGTTGCAGACGGCTTTGCCATATGCCCTGGCAGGCGCATGGCTTCGGCATTGCTCTCAGGCTCCTCAAGCTCTGCCATAACAACAGGCTGCTTCTTTTCGGCAGCCTTTTTCTCAAAGGGAGAGCTGACGCCGGCTGTCTTGTAGCCGCGCGAACCGTCGCCCTTCTGCCCGGCAGAACCCTCCTGCTTTCCTGCACCCTTGTCCGCAGTCAGGCGCTTTTCGTCCAGTTCGCCCGAATAGGCAAGAGAGTGCAGGGCTATTTCCCTGAAGACAGGGGCAGCAATGACGCCGCCGTATATTGCATTCTGAGGCTCGTCGATGAAGACCAGGATGAGGTACTTGGGATTTGAGGCAGGCAGAAAGCCCACAAACGATGCCAGGCGCTTGGTTCCGTAGGCACCGGCCCTGCGGTCGGCCTTCTGGGCAGTGCCGGTCTTGCCGGCCACCTCGACGCCCTCTATTGCGGCGCGGCGGCCTGTGCCGTCCTTTTCGTTGACCACCTCAGACATCATGCGCCTGATTTCCCTGGTTACGTTTCTTGAAAAGACCTGCTTTGACTCCGCAGGCGTATTGACCTCGCGCACCAGGACAAGATTTTTTTTCACCCCGTTGTTCAGCAGCGTGAGATAGGCCTGGGCCATCTGAATGGGCGTCACGGATACGCCCTGGCCGAAGGAGATGGACATTGTATCCACCTCGCTCCAGCGCTTCGGATCGCGCAAAATGCCCCTGCTCTGGGACACGGGCACGCTGGTGTACTCCCCGAATCCCAGCTCATGCAGGTATTTGTACATGGTGTTGCTGCCCAGCATGAGGCCGATCTTGGCCATGCCGATATTGGACGAGTAGCGTATTACCTTGCTGACCGGAATAATGCCGCGGGAAGAAGTATCGCGCAGCAAGTTGTACTTTGTCTGCCACCTGCCGTTTTCGCAGTTGATGGGCGTGTCGCGTCCCACAAGCCGCTGCTGCATGGCCGCAGCCAGGACCAGTGGCTTGAAGGTGGAGCCTGGCTCCAGGGCATCCTGGGCCAGCCTGTTGCGGTACACGGCCGGAGTGGCCTTGGCAAAGGCATTGGGGTTGAAATACGGGAACTGCGCCCAGGCCAGGATTTCGCCGGACGGGACATCAACAACCAGGGCCCCGCCCCAGGCAGCCTTTGTGTCGCGCACGGCTTTGGCGACGGCATCCTCTGCAAAAAGCTGCAGCTGGCCGTCTATGGTCAGATGGACATCCTCGCCATGAGGCGCGCTTTCGCCGTCACGGCGCATATAAAAACGTCGTCCGGTGGCATCGCGCAGGACGAGCTGCTCGCCGCGGACAGGGCATGCCAGTCGGCTGTCCAGGGAACGCTCCAGGCCTTCAAGCCCCTTTTCCTTGTCCCCGACAAAGCCAAGCAGCTGGCCTGCCATCTGCTTGGAAGGATAGACGCGGGCATATTCCTTGAGGAGCGCAATGCCGGGCAGGTGCGCCTCCTTGACGCCGGCAACAGTATAGTCGTCCACCTGGCGCCTGAGATAGACAAACTGCTTGTTTCTGTACTTGGACAGCTTGTCGTAAATGGACTGGGGATTGATGCCCAGGATAGGCCCCAGCGTATTGGCTGTCAGGAGAGGGTCCTTGACTTCCTGCGGATTGGCATAGACGGAACTGCTCTCGACGCTGCGGGCCAGGACATTGCCATCCCTGTCCATGATGTTGCCGCGCCTGCCTGTCACAAATTCCTTTGTCACATGCTGCCGCCTGGCCTTTTCGGCCAGCCAGTCGCCCTGCATCAGCTGCAGATAGCCGGCACGGCACCAGAGCCCTGCAAAGACGATGCACAGGATTACAAACAGGACATTGATGCGCGTGCGGCTGCCGTCATCATGATCCGGACGATCTTCCTCATGGCCCGGGTCCTGCATATCCCCGTTTTGGACATGCTCGTTCTGCACGCCTGCGGCAGGCTCTTTGTATCCTTCGTTATGCCCCTCGCCGTTGTGCCCGGGATGAAAAATTTCCTCGCTGTCAAGCCGCCTGTTCGGCGTGGGCGTGCTGATTTTCTGATCATCCACGGAAGAGGGATGGCGGAAGCCCTGCCCGGAATCTGACGGCTGCGTATCCTGGCGGGATGGCTCTGAGGAAACAGTTCCTGCCCTGTTTGCCCTGCGCTTTGAAAAAAAGAAAGCCATTCCCCTGCTACTCCTGCGTGATTTTTCCCTGTACTGCCATTCCGCCCCGGATTCCGGCCTGGACACATGCCTCTCCGCAGCATGCGCTGTCCGGGACCCGGTCCCTTATTTCCGTCCTGCTACCCCGGGCTGAACCGGATCAAGACGGCGTATCTGCCCGGGAGCAGACTCCTTCATGCCGAACTTCTGCGCCTTTGCCCTGAGCTCTGCAGGCGACAGAAGGCTGTCCCGCTCCACCTGCAGCTTGGCATGCATTTCCTTCTTGTCATTGTAGCGCGACTGTTCAAGGTTGATGAAATAGGTGAGGTCCGTCATTTCGATGCCGGCCCAGGCAAGGTACACGCCGGTTGCTGCGGCAATGGCGATATTGACGCCCAGGCACACGGTCCAGCGCCACCCTGTAAAAAGAGGGCTTTCGGCAACCTTTCTGACCCTGGATGCCAGCTGCTCCCTGCCAGTCATGTCAGTCATCGCACTCTCCTTTGAAGGCAGGATCGCCCAGCTTCTCGCAGCAGCGCAGCTTCGCAGAACTGGCCCTGGGATTCAGGGTAAGCTCCGCAGGCTTTGCCGTGAGAGGCTTCCTGGTCACAAGAGTAACCTCGGGGACATGGTGGCAACGGCACACAGGCACATGCGGCGGGCATATGCAGCCCCTGCTCCACTCGCGCATCTTCTGCTTCACCAGCCTGTCCTCAAGGGAATGGAAGGTAATGACGCAGAGCCTGCCGCCTGTGGAAAGCCTTGCAAGAATGCCGTCCATAAAGGCACCCAGCTCGCCGAGCTCGTCGTTGACCTTCATGCGCAGGGCCTGGAACGTCCTTGTGGCAGGATGATGCCTGGCCTTGGCCCGCCATGCAGCGGGATAAGCCCTTTCCACAATGGAGGCAAGCTCCCCGGTAGTGGCAATGGGCGCCCTGGCCCTGGCCTCGCATATGGCCCTTGCTATGCGGTCTGCCAGCGGATCCTCGCCAAACGTAGCAATGCAGTCG
>CAVJEZ010000064.1:0-9279 GCA_963648625.1 Odoribacter splanchnicus | reverse complement strand
TTCTTCCTGCCGGAGTCAAAAACGGAACCCTTCTGAGGTGCTCTGTCTGCAAGAAAGAATTTCCTTATACAGGACCTGATGTTCCTGTTGATCTTTCAGAGGAGCTCTCAGAGGAGCTTTCTGCTGCTTCCCTGCAGGATTCTGCTGCCGTTTCTCCTGAGCCGGCTTCTGCCACGTATCCTTCAATGGCTGAGCAGCCACAGCCTGTACAGGAGAAATCTGTGCAGGATGAACCGTCTTCAGACAAGCCTCTGAATTTTGACCAGCCTGCGCCGGCAGGAGACATTTTCCAGCCCAAAAGCAGTTCCGGTGAACTGCCTGTACTGGGGGCTAAGGAAAAGAAAGGCCACGGCTTTTTGTGGCTTTCCCTGCTGGTGCTTATATGCCTTGCTGGCGTTGCCGGCTGGTACACTGTTCCTGAATTCCGCAGCTTTTTGCAGGGATGCCAGGCATCATTATTTGGGAATGACAGTGCAAAGCAGGAACCTGCCACGAAGAGCGGGGCTGATGCCGCAAAATCTGCAGAATCCGCTGCTGCTGATCAGCAGCCCGCCGGTAAGACAGCTGAAAAGCCGCTTGTGCTTGAAAATGTAAGCCACCGCTTTGTTGAAAACGACCATATGGGCAGTGTCCTTATCATCGAGGGCAGTGTAAAGAACATAAGCCAAGCTGCCTATGGCAATATCATATTGCATGCAGCACTGCTTGATAAGGACCGCAAGGTAATAGACAAGGCAGATCTGCAGGCCGGAACAGTGCTTACTGATTTTCAGCTCAAGGTTATGACCAAGGCCGAAATGATCAAGGCTCTCGAAGGAGATGCGGGCCAGGCCGGAACGGTCGGCACTGGTAGCACAATTCCCTTTATGGTATTCTTTACAAGCCCGTCCGAGAATATTTCAGAATTTGCCATCAAGATTGAAAAGTCGGAAGCGGTTCAGCCTGTTGGAACAAGCGCTCAGCCGGCCGGTGCAGTCAGGCAGAATGAGCCTGTGCAGCCTGCACCGTCAGACAAAGATATGGGAAACAGTCAGCAGCCAAAGCCTGTGCCGGAGGTACCGCAGAAGCCTGTTCCTTCTGCACCTGCCCCCGCTCCCATGTCTCCTGCATCAGGACAGCAGCCTTCAGTGCCGCAGACTGTTCCTCCGTCAGTTCAGCCCACAGTCCAGTAGGTTGTCCCTGAAAGAATCGCTCCTTTAGCAGGCCATTGTATTGAAGCAGGATGCCAGGGAGGTCTTTTGAAAGACCTCCCTGGCATCTGATTTTGGGATACAAAGATGGCATAGCTGTCATTGGTGTGCGGCCGCTTTTCAGCCAAAGTTCCGAACAGATACGCCAATATATTTCTGCCACAAAAAAGGGCAGGAGACGGAACTATGCCATCTCCTGCCTTTCCTTATGACTGTCAAACGATAGTTTTGCCGGCTTCTCGCTATTTCTTCTTTGTGTGGCTGGAACGCAGCTTGACGCGCATGGGTGCATGCTGGATTTTGAAGATGCGCCTCAGGCTTGACTCAAGATACCTTGCATATGTGGGAGAGACCCTGTCGGCATCGCTGACAAAAAAGACAAACGTAGGCGGTTCCGACTCAGCCTGTGTCAGATAGAAGAACTTGGGGCGCACGCCCTTGACCAGCGGGGGCTGGTGGGCGTCCAATGCCTGCTGCATGGCCTTGTTCAGCTGGGATGTGGAAATGCGGACCAGGCATTCCTTGCGGACCTTGGAGGCCATGGGCAGGATTTTTTCCAGGCCGAATCCGCTTTTTGCAGAAACGGTAAGAATGGGCACATGGCCACAGAAGCCCAGAATTTCCCTGGCTCTTTTCACCACTTCAGCCAGTTCGCTCTTTTTCAGGAGATCGGCCTTGTTGATGATGATCATGAAGGGAATCTTGCGGGTGTTGAGCATGTCCATGAGGCGCTTGTCCTGGGCGCTCACCCCTTCGATGGCATCCAGCGTCAGCAGGGTCACATCGGCCTTGCCTGCTGATTTTATGGCTGAGTTTGCCGAGTATTTCTCAACAGTGTCGGTAATGCGCGTTTTGCGGCGCACACCGGCCGTATCCACAAAGACATAGTCTGATCCATTGACTGTAAAACGGACATCGACGCTGTCGCGCGTGGTGCCGGCCACATTGGAGACAATCATGCGCTTTTCGCCGGACAGGGCATTAATCAGCGATGACTTGCCCACATTGGGGCGGCCCAGCATGGCCAGGCGGAGTTCCGGAGCTTCAAGGGTATCGACCAGCTGTTCCTTTGGAATTAAGTCTCCCAGTTCCTCTGCCAGTTCATTGAGATTGTGCCCGTGTTCCGCAGAAACGGCCATGAGCGGAAAACCAAGTGCATGGAATTCGCTGCAGAGCCTGTCGGCAAGTTCTGCACCGTCCACTTTGTTGACGACGCACAGGACAGGAACATTGAGCTTGCGCAGGTGGTTGGCAAGATAGGTGTCTGTGGGCAGAAGGCCGTCCTTGCCGTCTACCACAAAGGCTATGACGCTGGCTGTGGCAGTTGCCGTATGCACCTGCTGCAATATTTCAGCCTCAAAGCCGCGTATGCCCTCGGGCCCTTCCTGCACGACGGATTTTTCATCCAGGGTGACGCCGCCTGTGTCAATAATGCCGTACATGGGCTTGTTTTTGCGGCGGACAATACCTTCCAGACGATCTCTTGTCACACCAGGCCTGTCGTGGGTAATGGCACGGTTGGAATGTATAAGTCTGTTGAACAGGGTGGATTTGCCGACATTGGGGCGTCCTACCAGGACGACCTTGGGAAGACCGTTGGACATAGTGCAGAGCTCGTAAAAAGAAGAGGGGTAGTAAACAGCAAAAAGGCAGGGCCGGCTAGTGTTCCGGAAGGCTTATGTCTTCCAGCGGCAGTGGCAGGGCTTCTACCGCAAAGGATCCGTTCCAGCGGGGCAGGGCTTCAAAGGACCTTTTGTCAGGCAGGACAAGCCGTGCCGCATGCAGGTACAGCGTGCCGCCAGCATCTTTCCGGCCGTATTTGGCATCGCCGATGACAGGAAAGCCTGTGCTGGCCAGCTGGACCCTTATCTGATGGGTACGCCCTGTCAGGATGCGGACATGCAGCAGGCTTGCGTCCTGTTCATGGCGGACAAGCCTGGCACAAAGAACGGCTTCCTGCCCGTGTCCCGGCCTTGAGTCAGCCATCATGAGCTCCCTGCCGTTTATTTCCTCCTTGCGAAGGTAGTGGCGCAGAACGATGGTGCCTGTCTTTTGCCAGATCCCGTGCACCCAGACAAGATATTCCTTGTGCAGGGCATGCTCGTTCCTTAAGGCGTCGTGGGCATATCTCAGGGCCGCATAGGTTTTGGCAACCAGCAGAATCCCTGTTGTATCCCTGTCCAGGCGGTGTACGGGCGTAGGCGTAAAGGCAGCCTTTTCGGCAAAGGCCCTGAGCCTGACAGTGACTGCGTCAGCATGCCCTGTCCCTGGATGGACCGGCAGTCCTGCCGGCTTGTAGACGGCATAATAGTCGTTGTCCTCGGCAATGATTTCCAGAGGCCCGGCCTCGTCTGCCGCAGAAGGAAGACTGTTCTGACTGCCCGGGCGGGCACCAATGCGGACTTCCATACGGCTGTCCGTTCGGCCTTCCAGCCGGTCTTCCAGCCTGTCCTGGCGCTGCTTCTGCCTTGTTTCCCGTTCCTGGTTGTTTTTTGTAGCAGTCTGGGCCTGTTTGGAAAGGGAGCCTGCAAAGGGAGGCAGGCGCACAGCGTCCCCGGCGTTAATACGCAGGAAAGGCTGGCAGCGCTTGCCGTTGATGCGGACCTGCCCTGTGCGTATCCAGCGGTGCAGCAGGGGCTGAGGCAGGCTCAGGCGCCGTTCAAGCAGGTTCATAAGTTTCTGGCCTGCTTCGGCCTCGTCAACTATAAAGCTGGCTGAAGCCGAAGGAGGCTTTGTACAGTTCGGATCATCTAGGTCAGGTAACATTCAAATCCCTGTATTCACGAATCAGACCGGCAAAAGGCGGCAGCCCTGGGAGGACATGCCGCCCCGGGGCATAAGAAAAGTAGCCTGCCTGCCGGATTTCCTGATCGAAAGGTGCTTATGCAAGTGCCTTGCGCAGTTTTTCTGCCATGGCGTTCATTTCGTCCATGCTGTCATATTTGCCCTGGGGCCAGAGGTCAAGCCCGTCATTGGCAAAGCGGGGAATAAGATGCCAGTGGAGGTGATCCACCATCTGTCCGGCATCACGCCCGTTGTTCTGGACGATGTTGATGCCGGTGCATCCTGTTACATCCTTGATTGCCTGGGAGACGGCCTTCATGGCAGTCAGCACGTCGCTGCCAAGGGACGTGTCAACGCCGAAGATGTCCTGGCAGTGCTTTTTGGGCACAATGAGCGTGTGCCCCTTGTTTGACGGATTGAGATCCAGAAAGGCGTAGAGAGTAGCTGTTTCGTATACCTTGCAGGAAGGCAGGGTTCCGTTAATGATTTTGCAGAAAATGCAGTCGTCCATAAAATGCTCCGTATAATGCTTTAGAAAATTTTGTTCAGAATATTGTTGCGGCGCAACCTTGCGGCTGGGCTTAATAGCCTTCTTTAATAGGAAGCTTACATGCGGTGGGCGCCTTTGCCAACACGCCCTGTTTCATGGCGGTTGCGCCGGGCTCTTGCAAAAGAGGACGGATTGGGCATGTTTATGCGTTCTTTCTGCCTGTCTGCTATTTCTTCTGCGCTCAGGCCTGCCTCGCCAATGGGGGCTATGCTGCCCTGGCGCACAAGCTCAAGGCAGGCGCAGGCGATCCTTGCGCCCTGGACATGTTCCAGCACCATGGCCTGCTGGGCTTTGGCACTGCTTTTTGCAAGCGATGTCGGCTCATAGACGGCCACGCGGCTGTTGTTCTCAAAGGACGGCCCGTAGCTCATGCCAAGGAGGGGCCAGCGCCAGCGCTTGCGATCATCGTCATAGCGGAAGACATATATCTCGACGGAATCCATCCTGTCGGTCAGAAGCGCTGCCTTGCGGACATTCTGCGCATCAGTGAATTCAAGCAGCATAAATGCCTGGGGAAGGGGGCGGATGGTATTTTCTTCATCAAAGAGGCTGGGGCGCTTCTGTCCTTCTTCTTTTGCCAGTGCTTCCTCTACAGCCTGTTCAGTGCCGCATTCATAGACAGAGGCGCGTACCATGCGGTTTCTCAGTTCATCCAGCGTTTTCCAGGTAAAATCGGCACCCTGGCGGCGCAGGGGCAGTATGTCCTGTGTAAGCTGGTGGATGATAGCCTTATGCCACATGGAGAAAACCTCTCTTCTTCTCTTTCTGCAGGGGGCGCACAAGCCGGAAAGCAGGGCAGTTCCTTAATTGCAAAAGTATTTTGCAACAGCCTTTTGCAATGGCTTTATCCGCCCGTGCTCTTTTGAGCCTTATATCCTTTGGAGGGAGAAAAAGAAAGACAAACAGGCATGACGGCAGGCATGACGGCAGGTATGGGGCTTGTGTGCACTATACTCCGCCCGAAGGATGCGCGGGATTAGTCCTCTCTCTTTTTTTTGTGAAAGAACCGGCCCAGAAAGCGGCCTGTGCCCTGCACTGCGTTTTTCGTTGTGGAGGTGCCTTTATGGAACAGGTTTCTGGCCCTGTCCATGATGCGCCCCCTTTCCGCGGGTTCTGCTTTCTCCTGCATCATTGCTGCTGGTGCTGTCCCTGCGCCATCAGATCCGGTGGCATTGATGGCAGCAGGGGCGGCAGTGCTGCCGCCCATGATTTTTGTGCCGGCAGAAGCCACGGTTTCGCCTACGGCCGAGGCGACGTTTCTGACAGCAGAGATGGTGGCATCTCCCACAGCTCCGGCTGTTGTTCCTACTGCAGATCCTACACCGCTGACAGCCGAGGCTACAGCCCCGCCTACGGATTCGGCAGCAGATCCTACGCTTGAGACTACATTGCCCACGGATTTTGCGGCGTCCTTTGTCTTTTTTATGCAGGAGTCAGTGACTGTTTTGCCCATGTCCTTGAACTGGTCCCTCAGGCCTGCCATGATATCCGTGATGCATTCCCTGGACAGGGCAAGCATGGCCTGCGTTATTTCCCTGGTGGTCATTGCCCTGCTGCCTGCCTCATCCAGGGCGGAATACCTGAAGGCATTCTTGGTGATGATGCCGGCCCTGATGGCAAGGAGCCCGTTGGCTGCTCCGTCCAGTATGGCAGTGGAAAAGAGATGCATGGCGTTGCCCATGAAGGGAAGGGTGGTCGTTGCCATATGGGGGCCTACTGCCGGAACAAGGGAATTCATGGCCTCGGTTACCGTTGTGGGAATGTCCAGGGCATCAATGGAAAAGGCAATGAAGGCTGTAGAGGAAACAGTCGTATAAACGCTCCATATTTCAGCCGGAGTGGGGCGCTGGTTGTATACTTTTGAAATACGCCAGATCATGCGGGTGAGAGCCACGAAAACAATGATGGCATCCAGTCGGCCGTTTTGTGCCAGGGCTGTGCCAAGGAAGATCTTGCGGCTGTCCTGGCGTATGATTTCCTCTGCCTTTTGGTCCAGGATTTCCAGTGCCTTGCTAATAAACTCAGGGTCGCTGTCTTCCAGGCCTTTTTCCCTGACAAGTTTGTTGGTATGGAGCCTGGTGCGCATTTCGGCAGCAAAGGCGTCCAGCTGCTCGGGCGTGGGATTGCTGTGCAGAATCAGCCTGGACCGTTTGGGATACCAGGCCAGGAAGAGCATGACAAAGCCCGCCAGCTCTATGCCTGTCAGCACAAGAAAGACTATGTGTCCCGAGCCTGGCTGCCAGGAAGAGGCAAACTGCATGGCAAAGACATTGAACTGAAAGAAGAGAAAGCCCAGTACCAGAAGGCAGAGGAGTCCAAAAATTCTGAACAGATGCGTAAGACACTGCATGGCAGAGATCCTTTCTGTATTGTTTTTGTCGCAATATTGTCGTGTGCCGCAGGAAAAGCCGTAAAGCTGCATAAACTGTGGGAGTTGGCGGGAATTGTATGATAGACAATAAGCGGCACTTTCCCCGTGTCAAGAATGCTGCACTGCCTGCGGCCTCCTTTGCGGCTGGCACAGAGAGGCCAGGCCAGCAGGATGGCTTCTGGAAAACCTGTTTTTGCAACATTGCTAAATACAGCCTTTATGGCTACTCTTTTAGCTATGGAAAATTTAGCTATGGAAAAGCCTGCTGCATCTGAAAAGACACAAATAAGCGCCGATCGTCCCCTTTCAGTCCTGGTTACACTGGATGTGGAGGAAGAGGGGCTCTTTTCTGGCCGCTACCAGCGCCGCAACCCGCCGGTTACGAATGTAGCCTGCCTGCGCAGGCTGGGCGCCCTGTCTGATAATCTGGGCTTTCCACTGACCCTGCTCTGCTCCCATGCCGTGCTGACTGATGCCAAGGCCTGCCTTGTGCTGGAAGAGATGCGCGACAGGCATGGTGCCGAAATCGGGGCCCATCTGCACCACTGGAGCACGCCGCCCTTTGAAAATGACGAAAAGTTCTGCCAGGGCGTTCCTGTACGCACGGATAAAATGGACAGGGACCTGCTTTCAGAGCGCCTGCATGAGCTCCTTCTTGCCGGGGAGCGCTTTCAGGGGGCACCGCTTACAAGCTTCCGCATGGGGCGCTGGGATCTGAAAAATATCCTGTTCCCGCTGCTCAGCGAGCACGGCATTCTTGCAGACAGCTCCGTCTGCCCCCTGCGTTCCTTTGAGGGCGGCGCAGATCATTTTCTGGCTCCCAGCCAGCCATACTGGCCTCTTGGAAGGGACAAGCCTCTTCTGGAAATTCCCATTACGCAGATTCCCCTGCTGGGCTTTCTGCCTGGCATCTGGCAGAAGGCCCTGGGGCATTCCGGCCTGCTGGACAATTTTCATTTCCTGGCCGCTCTCAGCGGCAGCCCCTTCTGGCACAATGACTTTGTCATGCGCCTGTGCGTGCGGCTTTTGCGCCTGAGAAAGGGCGATGTCTTGTGCGTGTTCTGGCATTCCAGCGAAATTATGGCCGGCGGCTCTCCCCATGTGCCTGACGAAGAGGCAGCAGAGAAGGTGCTGAAAAGGATTTACGCCTTCTTTGGCTGGCTTAGGGAGCATGTGCCCTGCAGAGGGGTGACGATGACGCAGTTTTATCATGAAGCCCTGTCAGGTGCGGCCGGCCTTCATCCCGTGTACCCGTCAAGGGAGGATATGGCCGGTCTGCCAGGCGACTGGTAGCCTGGCAGCGAAGGCTGTTCCGTGAAGGCTGTCCGGATAATTTGTTCAAATATGCCATTTGCCTGCCGGCTCAGAATGTGGCTCAGGATGTGTTGTCATGCGCAAGGATGAGTCTGAAGCTCAAAGCATACTGTCCCTGATGGGACGTCCTTTAGGCAGATGCCTGGTGGATGCCGAAAAGGCCCTGGTGCGGATGGCTCTTTGCGGCTGGCCTGAGCGCGGCGCTTCTGTCCTGGAAGTAAACTGCGGCCCCGGGCAGCTGCAGCCTGTCCTCTCTGACATGGGCTTTGATGCTTACGGGTGCGAAGGCAGCCCGGTGCTCAGGCAGGAGTTTTCCCGCAACCTGAGTGCAAGATATGCCGCTGATCCGGCAAAGCCGGATCTTCTTCCTTATGATGACGGGGCTTTTGACTGGTCTCTCGTGCATCTTGAATGGACAGGCAGGGAGGATGATCTGGCAAAGGTACTGGCTGAGGCAAGGCGGGTCTCTCTCTGCGGCATGGCGGTATTGTTCTGGAACAGATATTCCCTTGGGGCCATGGAAAAAAGATTTCCCATGCATCCTCTTTCCGGATTCATGATACGGAGCTTGCTGGCCGGATTCAGTCCTGCAAGGACAGCCTGTTTCAGTGCCCTGGCCCTTCCATGGCGCTGGTGGAGGAGAAGAAGGCCAAAGCGAGGTTCCCTGCCAGAGAAGGCTGCTGCCCTGTTGTGCAGGGCGTTAAACGAGCCGCGCCGCTGGTGCCTTGGATCAGTCGGCCTTGCCCTGGCTGAGTTTCCGCCGGCCACTCCCATGACTGTCAGGCCGCTCAGGCTGGGGATGCTCTGCCCGCAGGGCGAGGATCTGGCCCTGGCCGAACAGGCCAGGGAGAGCCAGCCTCTTTTGCAGTATGGCAATACCGATGCGTCCGGAGGCACAGGGAAAGACAGCCAGGAGACCTGAAAAGAGGAAGTTCTGAACAGATCTTCTTTGACTGAAATATATTTTTGGTTACAATGCCGTTCCGGCAAAGAAATTTCCTGATATTTTCGATATTCTCCCGATATATTCTCCGACGATATTCTCTTCCCATGACGGCGCATTGATGGCA
>CAVJEZ010000063.1:2454-9315 GCA_963648625.1 Odoribacter splanchnicus | reverse complement strand
GCCCGGCAGCAAAACTTGTCAGGGACTCCTGTTTTTTGACAGGCAAAGCAGAATTGCGTCTTCAGCTTTTTTCAAGATTTTTCCAGATGATTCCGCATTACGGAATATAGATACCCTATAGATAAAACCCAGTGCAGGCAATGAGCCTGCATGCACTGCCGGACCGTGCCCCGGCTTACTGCAATACTGCTTATCCAGATTGATATAGCGCAGACGCTTAAGCTTTGAGAGAACAGTATCTGCTATCCGAGGAGGGAAAAATGAATGAACAACCAGTAAACGCACAGCCTGTGAATGACCAGGCTGTGAATGATCTGCCTGCAAATGCACAGCCTGTGAATGACCAGCCTGTAAACGGGCAGGAGGCATACGGACAGCCTGTGAATGGACAGCCTGTATATGGGCAACCTGTAAACGGCCAGCCGGCATACAGCCAGCCGGTGAATGGGCAACCTGTAAACGGCCAGCCGGCATACAGCCAGCCGGTGAATGGGCAACCTGTAAACGGCCAGCCGGCATACAGCCAGCCGGTGAATGGGCAACCTGTAAACGGCCAGCCGGCATACAGCCAGCCGGTGAATGGGCAACCTGTAAACGGCCAGCCGGCATACAGCCAGCCGGTGAATGGGCAACCTGTAAACGGCCAGCCGGCATACAGCCAGCCGGTGAATGGGCAGCCTGTAAACGGCCAGCCGGCATACAGCCAGCCTGTGAATGGGCAGCCTGTGAATGGCCAGCCGGCATACGGCCAGCCGGTGAATGGGCAGCCTGTATATGGGCAGCCTGTAAACGGGCAGCCTGTATACAGCCAGGATGCATACGGACAGCCTGCATATGGCCAGCCTAATCTACAGTATATGATGACATTTCCTAATGCCCTAAGTACATGCTTTAAGAAGTATGTGGACTTTCAGGGTCGTGCATCACGTGCTGAATTCTGGTGGTTCTACCTGCTGGCCAATATTGTCACTGTATTCTTGTTATTGATTGGCCAAGCGTGGGGTGTGCTGCTTACCCTGCCTGTGCTGATTCCATTTTATGCGGTTGGCTCTCGCAGATTGCATGACACAGGCCGTACAGGCTGGTGGCAACTGCTTTATCTGACCGGTCTCGGCGGCATATTAATACTAGTTTGGAGTTGCTTCCAGTCACAGCCTTATCCCAATAAATACGGAGATATTCCCTGCAAGCTACAATAATCCCCCAGAACAGACAGAAAAACACGCAGAAGCGTAAACTATAAATGAATATCCTGCTATCCAGGGAGGAACAAATGAATGAGCAACAAGTAAACTCACAATCTAAAAATGCGCAGCCCGTAACACAGCCTGTCAATGCGCAGCCTGTAACACAGCCCGCAAATACGCAGCCCGTAGCTCAACCCGTAACCCCCCAGCCCGCAGCTCAGCCTGTAAACGCCCAGCATATAGCGCAACCTGTCAATGCACAGCCTGTAGCCCAGCCTGTAGCACGGCCTTTCAATGCCCAGCCTGTAGCACGGCCTGTAGCTCAGCCTAAAATCCAGTATATGATGACATTTCCTGATGCCATGAATTCATGCTTCAAGAAGTATCTAAACTTTAATGGGCGTGCATCACGTGCTGAATTCTGGTGGTTCTTTTTACTGAACATTATAGCTGCTACCTTTTTGATACTGAACTCTACTATGCTTCAGATGGGGAACTTTGGTATCCTCTTCTTGCATCAGTGGTCATTTGAGATCTCTATCGCTCTGGCGATTCCATTATATATGGCCGGAACTCGCAGACTGCATGACATAGGCCGTACAGGCTGGTGGCAACTGCTTTATCTGTCCGGATTTGGTAGTATATTAATAGCAATTTGGGCCTGCTTCAAATCACAGCCTACCCCTAATAAGTACGGGGATGTGCCCTGCAAGCTGCAGTAGCCATCCTGGCTAGACAGAAAAAGATACCTATTGGCTAAGTCCGGGGGATGGATGCTCTTCCCCCGGACTGACTGAAATTTTTTTTGCGCCTATTCCTGCCGCCAGACAAAATATGGCTTTTTTTGCCGTCAGCTCAATTGTTCTGAAAACAGGCAGCAAGCACCATATAGCAAAGAAAGATGAAGCAACTTGCAACTTGCTGATGTGTTTTTATAGCAGGACTGTTTCCTGAAATATCCTCAAGGTACGACTTCAGGATGATTTTCACTATACGATCTATGAATTTAGTCTGTTCTGCGATTAAAACGTATTTCTATAACGGAACTGTCTACTAAAGAAAGCCAACGTATATCTTTCCGCTCCACATATATGACAGCCAGAAGTGGGGCAACTATGTACATCCGCATATTGCCAAAAAGTTGTTTAATGTTGTAAAAAAAACGTATGTGAATGGGCCACAAGCGACCCAGATTATTACTCCTGTAACAGAATGCCATTAGAAATCCCAATAACAGCTATAAAAGCTTTTCTGGTTTCTAAAAAAATTTTGTTAAGGAAGGGAGACTTCATGGCCACCCTAATCAGGCAGAAAATTTGATATACGATCAGGACACTGACGTAAAATTTATTCAATGGCAATCAAAAACAATGAGGAATTATGATGAAAATTGTAAAACACATCAGAGTTATACAGCTGGCTGTCTTCTTATGCTGTCTCTCTGCCAATATTGCTTTTGCATCAGATCCTCTTGCCATAATAACGCTCAATTCTACTGGTAAAGAATTAAAAACTGAAGAACTTCTGTATTATCCGCAGCAGCAAATATGGGGCTTTGTTGCAGAAGGAGCAGATCAGAAACAATTAGTCAGGGCCAATGATGTATGTGTCAATACACCAGCTGGCATTCTGTATGCGGGAGAAAATGGCAAATTGTGCATCAATCCCGGAGATGGATACAGCGGCATTGAACTGGAATACTCTGAATTCCAATGGAATATCAAAGAAACAGACCATCAAGATGATGAACCCCTTGCCGTTGTACAGCTGATCAACTCCAAGAAAACTTTCAATTGCGATTTAGCAATGTGGTATGATGTCCAATCGGATTTATGGTCGTTTAACTGTGAAGAAGGAGACTCAGCTACCAGGCATTATACATCTGATGACATAATTATAACTACACCTGCCGGAGTAATGGCAATGAATGAAGACAGTCTCTGGATGTATTGGAATGACTGGAGAAAATACAAGACGCCTATGAGCATTTCTCCAAACCCAGATGGAAGCTTGATCATACAGCATGGCGCAATGCATTTTTAATCAAAGATTATTCAATAAATAAGGCTGCTGCCCATTAGGTATGCAGCCTGTTGTAATATAGTTATAAGCTATTATACAGAAGGAGTCGTGATGAAATTAGCAAAATATCTAAATGTGATGTTGCTGACTGTTTTTGCTGCCTGCTGTTTCTCTGCCAATTCTGCGTTTGCATATGATCAACTTGCCTTAATAACATTCAATTCTACAGGAAAGGAAGTTAAGGCCGAAGAGCTTATGTATTATCCTCTTCAAAAAATCTGGGGATTCTATGTAGAAGGCTCCGATCAGGAACAGAAGGTTAAAGCTGGTGATGTAACTGTCAATACTCCGGCAGGTATGCTGTTCCCGGGGAAAGATGGTGCATTGGTCATCAATGCCGGTGACGAATGCTCGATTACAGAAATAAAGCATACTAACGAGCAATGGCTAATAAGCGTGGAAGACTTAAATTTATACAATGGTCCCATTGCCCGCGTAACTCCCCACAAGTCAAAAAAGGCATTTGATGTAGAGTTTCACATGTATTTTGATATGGCATCAAATATGTGGACCTTTCATTGTGAAACAGGCCAACAACAAAGGACTTACAGCGCCGATGATGTAGATGTCGAAATAGGTGCAGGGAAAATACTAATGTTTGAAGGAAACCTCTGGATATACTGGGGCGATGATGACTGGAGAAAAGACCAGCTTCCCATGCAAATTTTAGTAGACCCGGACGGCAACTGGGATATAAGGCACGGTATGATCGGGCAATAGTGTTATATCCCGCACGTCAGACTGTCATTACACTCTAAGGAGGCTGGTTTTCCGGCCTCCTTTTTTCGTAAACTGCGCCTTATCGGGGCCTTTCATGCTCTGTCCTACCAGAACTTTATGTCACCGCTGCCATCATTTTGGCATCCAAGCAGGCGTGAGGCCCTCTTCTGTATGGCAAATTCAACAAGCTTCAGGCGTTTCGGGGCAAGGTTATAGCGGGGATGCCTTTTCAGCCTGACATCCAGCAGGCGCCGCAGTCCTTCACGATGCCTTGGCCTGACGCAGGCCTGGGCCACGGTGAAGAAATCGACATAGCAGGCAGGCAGCCGCTCGTCCCCATACTCAAGAAAGGCCTGCCTGCTCTCCATATCCTCCTGGGAAGCATAATTGAAAAGGGAATTGCCGTGATCAAAGATCGGTGCAGGCCCGATAAGAGTATTGGAGGCAGCATGGGCAAGGAAGCCGAAATTGCCCAGATGGCGGTCCGTATTGGCGATAACGGCATCGTATACGATCATATCTTCAAAGCTGTCCGTATAGAGAGGTCCAAGCTTTTTGCAAAAGTCATATACAGCCTCTATGCCTCCCTCCGTGACAGCATCGCCGGCAGGGATATAGGAAACCTCCCTGCTGGTGAAGAGACCGCATATAGAACAAAGCACCGCTTTCCATTTTGTGAGCGTGTACGGAACTGCCCTGACACCAAGGATTTCAGCAACCTGCCAGGCATAGTATTCGGAATACGGTTCATTGCCTGTATTGGACGCTCCCTCGGTTCCTCCCTTGTACAGGCAGATTATGCCATCCTTGCGGCGCCAGCACTTGGGAAGCATGCCATGCGTCGTAAACTCAGGGCTTAACACCTCATCCCTGCACGTAACATGGCCCTCTCCTGCAAAAGCAGCCCAGGCAGTAGTCTCGCTCAGTCTGTGGTCGTACAGATTACACTCGGCAAAGGTCTTTGGGTACCCCTCAGGCACAACCCAGTAGCTGTCGTTGAGAGAAAGCCCCCGGCAGATGTCAGTAATGCCCAGGGTGCTGTTTTCAGACAAGCCGAACTTTGCCAGAAAAGAAGTCACATATGCCCTGTTCCTGGGAACCTTTCTGTGTTTGAGCCAGCTGGCAAGGCCTCTGTTGCTTACTTCCATCCCCATTGGCATGAGCGACATGGCTTCTGTATCGGCATCCTTTATGAAAACCTGGGGAGTACGGCCCGTATTCCTGGCTGAAAAATGAATCAGCTCCCTGTCGAAAAGTTTCAAAACGTAGTCAGCCATATACACCCCGTTAATCTGTATGCCGGTTTATCCTGCCCTGATGTGCAAAAGTTACTGTTTCCTGCCCCAGGCCGCAACAGCCCTTATGCCATAATCCAGGGGAATTCTGTTGACTTATGCCTGTCAGGCCACATTTTACTATGCGGAGACGCCCTTTTTCACCCCTTACCCCAAGGGTGCCGGCCGACTATGCCGCCCGGCACTGCCCGAAGCTGCAAAAGACACGTTTCCCGCATCTTTCATGGCAGCATATGCACCTCTTACCCCTTGAAATTCTTTACAGATCCATTCAGGTGTCGTTGACGGCAAAGAAGACAGGATCTATATTCCATATTTACAGTATTTCACTTTAGACGACGTTCTGCACACAGGTGCCTGCACGGAGGTCCGGATATCTTGAACCAGTTATCACGCAATATAATCGTATGGGTCCTCATCATCACCGGTACGATGATGCTGTTTAACCTGTTTCAACAGCCGAATCAGAATCGGCAGGCTATTTCCTACAGCGAATTTCTCAGCCGTGTGGACAACGGGCAGATTGCTTCCGTGACCCTGCAGGGACAGACTGCAAAAGCCTCAGCCACGGATGGCTCCCAGGTCCTTTGCTTTGTCCCCAAAGACGATACCCTTGTCCCCAAGCTTCTTGCCAAAAAAGTCAATGTGAAGGCCGAGGCCCCTGAGGAAGATCCCTGGTACATCTCCCTGATGATATCAGTCTTCCCCATTATGGTGCTGCTGGCATTCTGGGTCTACTACATGCGCAGGATGCAGGGCGGAGGAGGCGGCAGCGGCTTTCCCTTCTCCCACGGCAAGATCAAGCTTTCTGACCAGAGCGGCAAGAAGCGCATTACATTCGCCGATGTTGCCGGCGTGGACGAGGCCAAGGACGAGCTGCAGGAAGTCGTCGAGTTTCTGTCCAATCCCAAAAAATTCACGCGTCTTGGCGGCCGCATCCCCAAGGGATGCCTGCTTGTAGGCCCTCCAGGAACAGGCAAAACGCTCCTGGCACGTGCAGTGGCAGGCGAAGCAGGCGTTCCCTTCTTCTCCATATCCGGCTCAGACTTTGTGGAAATGTTTGTCGGCGTCGGTGCTTCCCGTGTCCGCGACCTCTTTGAGCAGGGCAAGAAGAACGCCCCCTGCATCATCTTTATCGACGAAATTGACGCCGTGGGACGCAAAAGAGGTGCCGGCCTTGGCACAGGCAACGATGAAAGGGAACAGACCCTGAACCAGCTGCTGGTGGAAATGGACGGCTTTGAGTCCAACGAAGGCGTTATCATCATTGCCGCCACCAACCGTCCCGATGTCCTTGACCCTGCCCTGCTCCGCCCCGGACGCTTTGACAGGCAGGTGGTTGTCGCAGCAGCAGACAGAAAGGGCCGCAAGGAAATCCTCACCATACACAGCAGGAAAACGCCGCTTGCAAAGGACGTTGACCTTGGCGTCATTGCCGCAGGCACGCCCGGCTTCTCAGGGGCGGACCTTGAGAACCTTGTCAATGAGGCAGCCTTGCAGGCTGCCAGGGACAACAGGGATCTTGTTGAGATGCGCGACTTTGAGTACGCCAAGGACAAGATTATCATGGGCCGCGA
>CAVJEZ010000063.1:0-2174 GCA_963648625.1 Odoribacter splanchnicus | reverse complement strand
ATAGAGCGCGCCACAAACACAGCCCGCAGGATGGTCTGCGAATGGGGCATGAGCGATGCCATCGGCACCATTACCATCGGCGAGACCGGACAGGAAGTCTTCATCGGGCGCGAATGGGTCCAGGACAAGAACTACAGCGAGGAAACTGCCGAGATCGTTGACCAGGAAGTGCACGGCATTATCAACAATGCCCATTCCAGATGCCGCAAGCTTCTCAGCGACAATATTGCCATCCTGCACGCCATTGCAGATGCTCTCATGAGCCGCGAGACCATTGACGGCAAGGAACTTGACCTGCTCGTCGAAGGGAAGGAACTGCCTCCCATGGAAGAGCATGACAGGAAGCCTGAGCCGGCAGAGAATGCCGCAGAAAATTCCACACAGGAAACGAAAGCTTCTGACAGCGGCGAATTCACCTTTGAAAGTCCGGCTCCTGAAAAGGACGGCCCGGACTCAGGCAAAGAGGGAAACGGCAGGGCAGACAAGACTGACGGCAGCCAGGACAGCAGCCATTAGTATGCTCCCTGCCTGATAAAGAGCCAGTAATGCTATCCAAGGAGACCGGCGTGGAAAAAGACACTCTTCTCTGGAACAGTGCCCGCGGACCTGTTTCTTTTGCCCGCTATGCGGGAATCATGGGCATAATCAATATTACCAGCGATTCCTTCTTTGCCGGCAGCCGTGTAACCGGTACGGACATGGCCGTGGAAAAGGCGCTTGAGATGGCACGGAACGGGGCTGATCTTATCGACCTGGGTGCAGAATCATCAAGGCCGGGTGCACAGCCGGTTTCAGCCGAAACGGAAACTGCAAGGCTTCTCCCTGTCCTGGATGCCCTGGCCGGCAATAAGGAATGCTGTCCCGTGTCCGTGGACACATACCATGCAAAAACGGCTGCGGCAGTGCTGGAACACGGCGCCACGGTCATCAACGACATCTCTGCCTGCTCCTTTGACCCTGAACTCACGGACGTTCTGGTCCAGTACAAGCCTGCCTACGTGCTTATGCACTGCCAGGGAACGCCTGCCACCATGCAGGACTGCCCGCACTACGACAATGTCACCGACGAGGTTGCAGCCTTTTTTGCAAGGCACATAGACAGGCTGGTGGCAGCAGGCCTTCCGGAAGAGAACATCATTCTTGATCCTGGCATAGGCTTCGGAAAAAAAGCCTCTCACAACCTGGCCCTCATGGAACATCCCGAGGCCTGGGCATCACTTGGTCGCCCTTCCCTTATGGCCCTTTCCATGAAGTCGGTATTTCAGGATGTCCTGGGGCTGCCTGTGGAAAAGCGCGGTCTGGCTACGCAGGTGGCAACTGCCCTGACCTATGGCAGGGGATACAGCTGGCACCGCGTCCATGACATTGCAGCAACCAGGCAGACGCTTGACCTTTGCGGCGCCATGCAGGGCATTTCTTCCCTGTGAAGAGTCTTCTATGGAAACATTTCTGCTTGACCGTATCTATATCGACTGGCGGGACATAGGCGACATTGCCCTGGTCAGCTTCCTGCTCTACCAGGTCATACAGCATTTGCGCGGATCCCGTGCCCTGGCTGTCCTCACTGGACTGTTCATCCTGGCAGTCATGTTTGCTGCCAGCAAGATACTGGGCTTCTATACGCTGTCCTGGCTGCTGGACCACGTCTTTTCATCGCTGTTCCTGGTCATTGTCATCATCTTCCAGCAGGACATCCGCCATGCCCTCGGTGAAATCGGCGCCTCAAGCTTCTTCAAGAAAAAATCCGTCAAGGCCAGCGGCATGGAAGAAATTGTCGTTGCCTGCGAGGACATGGCCAAGGCCCACATAGGCGCCCTTATCGTCATCGAGGGCAATATGCGCCTGGATGACATGATAAAGCGCGAGGGCGTCTCCGTAGATGCAAAGCTGTCAAGGCAGCTGCTCAAAAACATTTTCTATCCCAAGGCCCCGCTCCACGACGGAGCAGTCATCATCAGCAGATCGCGCATCTGGGCTGCTGCCTGCATCCTGCCCCTGGCAGAGGCAAAGGGCCAGGCCTTCGGAACCCGCCACAGGGCTGCCCTGGGCATTACCGAGGAAACCGATGCCACCGTCGTTGTCGTCAGCGAGGAACGCGGTGAAATAAGCCTGGCCAGCAAGGGCATACTCATACGCAACCTGACCTCGTCAAAATTGAGGAGTGCCCTCAATGA
>CAVJEZ010000062.1:0-9466 GCA_963648625.1 Odoribacter splanchnicus | reverse complement strand
GAACAACCGTCTTCTTCAAGGGCTGTCCCCTGCACTGCCTCTGGTGCAGCAATCCAGAATCACAGGCAAAGGCGCCCCAGCTTCTCTTTTTCCAGAACCTGTGCTCAGGCTGCGGCCGCTGCCTTGAAGTATGCACGCACGGAGCCGCAGTAAGAAAAGGAGATGCAGTCTCCCGTGACTTCTCTCAATGTACGGGCTGCGGTGCATGCGCTGCACAGTGCCCGACCCAGGCAGCCGGCATGTCGGGAGAGGAATACGACATCGAAACGCTCATGAAGGCCATACGAAGGGATGCCTCCTTTTTCAGCAATTCAGGCGGCGGAGTCACCTTCTCAGGCGGAGAATGCACCATGCAGGGCGCTTTTCTGACGGAACTTACAGAAGCCTGCCTGGCCGAGGGCCTGCACACATGCATCGACACCTGCGGCCATACGGAACCCGAATTGTTTGAAAAGCTGCTGGGCATGGCAGACCTTTTCCTGTTTGACATCAAGCACATGGACAGCGGGCAGCACAAACGCCTGACCGGTGTTGGCAACGAGCTTATACAGCGCAATCTTGAAACGGCCCTGAAAACGGTTCCCGAAAAGATATGCATCCGCATCCCGCTCATGCCCGGCCTGAACGATGCAGAGGAAAATATCGCTGCCATGGCCGCCCTTCTGGAACCGTATAGCATCCGCCATGTTGATGTCCTGCCCTGCCACTTCTTCGGAGCCAGCAAGTATGATGCCCTGGGGCGTCCCCAGCCGGACGTCCGCGAATACACGCCGGAGGAACTGTCCGTCATTCTCGGGCGCTTTGCCACTCACGGCCTGGAAACAGAAATCGTCTAGAGGCAGGCACAATAAGACAGTAAGAAGGAGCATTAAGGCCGAGCAGTAAAAACAAACATTAAGGCCACATAATACAGGGCCACCATAAGGACGATAACAAAGACTATAAAAGAGACATACCAGGGAGGATTATCATGGATACCAATACAGCCTATCGCAGAAAAAGGATTATTCTGTTCCTGGCCATTTCCGTCGGCTATCTGGTTGTGTTCTTCCAGAGGGTTGCCCCGGCCATTGTCGGCCCGGTCATGGCAGAGGAACTGGGGCTTGCCGCAACCGATCTCGGCATCATGGCCTCCATGTATTTCTGGGCCCAGGCTGCCGGCTGCATTCCGGCAGGACTTTTCTCTGACACCTTCGGCCCCCGCAAAATCATCGCCACTGGCCTCATATGCGCAGCAGCCGGAACAGCTGTCTTCGTTATGGGCAGCAGCATGCCTATGCTGGCACTGGGCCGCTTTATCATAGGCCTGAGCGTCAGCGTGGTCTTTGTGGGCGCCATGAAGATCTTTTCGGACTGGTTCTATCCCAACGAGCTGGCAACCTGCTCGGGCGTGCTGCTGGCAGTGGGCAACCTGGGAGCACTGCTCTCCACCAGTCCCCTGATATGGCTTATTGCAAAGGCAGGATGGCGCGACGCTTTCTGGTTTGTCACAGCATACACTCTCTTCTCCGGCATCCTTGCCTGGATTGTCCTGCGCAATACGCCAAAGGAATGCAATCTACCTGAAATCAATGCCGCACCGCAGGAAGCCGTCTCCATGCGCACGGCACTGAAGGCAGTTTTCTCGACCCGCAAATTCTATCTGGTCACTCTGGCAAGCACTCTCTACTACGGCACGCTGATGAACGTGGGCGGCCTCTGGTCCGGCCCCTACCTGCAGGATGTCTATGGCTTAAGCAAGGATGTCGCCTCTTCCATCGTCATGTTCTTCACCATGGGCATGATAGTCGGCTGCCCTGTCAGCGGCTGGCTCTCTGACAAGGTCATCCGTTCCAGAAAGAAGGTTCTGCTTCTCGGCATCATTCTCCATGCCCTGGCCTATATCCCGCTGTGCTTCTTTACAGCCGCTGTTCCCACGACGGCCCTGCTCTATGTCCTCTTTGCCCTGTTTGGCTTCACCGGCGGCTTCTTCGTAGTCTGCTTTGCCTGCGTCAAGGAAACCACAGAGCCGAGATACGCTGCCACGGCAGTCGGCGGCCTTAACATGGGCATTGCCGTAGGCGCAGCCTTCTTCCAGTACGTCTGCGGCCTCATCATTGACGCCCACGGCAAAACCGGCGGCGTGTACGGGCCTGAGGCCTATGCCAGCGCCTTCCAGCTCTGCATGCTGATGATGATTTGTGCCGCCGTTTTCATGCTCTTCTTCAGGGAAAAAGTTGAATAATGTACCTGGCTCCCCTGAATGTACGGACAGGACACGGCCGTGCATTCAGGGGGCATACTGTTCCTGACAAACACCACAGGGGGAAAAGATGTCATTTACTGTTGATGCCGCCATATGCACGCACTGCGGGCTCTGTGCCACAGGATGCGTCTGCGGCCTGATTGCCATGAATGCAGAAGGACTTCCGTACATAGAAGAGAAAAAGCAGTCTTTTTGCGTGCACTGCGGCCACTGCGCTGCAGTCTGTCCCTCCGGGGCTGTTACGCTTGACGGCACAAGTCCGGACAAGCTTGAGCCGGCCGATCCGCCGGTTCCTTCCTTCATGGTGCAGCATCTGCTGAAAACCCGCCGTGCCATACGCAATTTTAAGCCTGAAGCTCCAGAAGACTCAGTCCTGCAGGAAGCGCTAGACCTGGTAGCCTATGCCCCGACGGCACACAATTCAAGACAGGTTTCCTATCTTGTCGTCAACGGCAGGGACAAGGTGGAAAAAATACTTTATGCGGCTGTGCGCCTTATGGAAGAGCACCATATCTATCCCAAGCATACCGCCAATGTCCGCAGCGGGCATGACACGCTCTTCCGCGGCGCTCCCTGCCTTGTTCTCATTCATGCGCCGGAAAGGATTCTTTCTGAAACTGACTGCGCAACGGCCGCAAGCTATCTGGAACTAACTCTGCCGGCTTTTGGGCTGGGTTCCTGCTGGGCCGGCATGCTCATAGAAGCCTGTGCCTACGGGCTTCCAAAGGAGATACAGATACCAGAGGGACACAGGCTCTATGCGGCGCTTATGGTCGGAAAACCCGATGTCAGATATGTCCGCATTCCCGTTAGATCTGCTCCTGAAATCCGCTGGGCCTGACAGCTTTGCAAAGTCGCAAAAACCTAATCACAGCCTGCATCCCAATCCCTGACAAAGCACAAAGCTCCTCTCCGTTCCTAAACCGCCATCCAGGCACACTCCAAAGCCTCTGCTTCCCGCAAAAGCAGAGGCTTTTCCTTTTCAGGCTGGCTAAGGGCTGTTTGTAAGGCACAGCAAAGACATCCTCCTCTGGAACGCCCAAAGAAGGAGCCATTTTCTTTATCAAAGCCTGGAAGGGCCGTTTATGGCCGAAAAAACGGCAGATTTAACCATACGCAGCATCTTCATCTTCTTCTCAAAAGGACTGCCAGTTCTCGTTTCCCAGAGCTTGAGCCATTCGGCAGAACGCTGCATCCTGTCCGGCAAGCTGCCTGTATCCTGCCGTGACGGCACAAAAAAAGACCTCCCTTTCCCATAAGCTTCAGCATGCTCTTGCATCCTGCCATAGGGAAAAGGAGGTCTTACCGTATGCCCCCTGCATTCAGGGGCAGTTCTGTATTCTGCCTAGAACAGTCCTGTCACAGTGCCTGTTTCAGGATCTACGTCGATATTGCGGTAGGCAGGATGCGAGCCAGTGCCGGGCATAAGGCTCATGTCTCCTGCCACGGGAATGACCAGGCCGGCACCGCCGTGGAAGAGGACATCGCGCACATGCAGGGTCCAGCCCGTGGGAGCGCCGACACGGTCAGCCTTGTCAGAAAGGGAGTACTGCGTCTTCACCATGCAGACATCCAGGTCCTTTGCATCATCCCTGGCCTGCAGGTCAGCCAGCTTTTTCCTGGCCAGCGGTGCAAAGTCAGCACCGTCTGCCCCGTACACGTCCTTTGCGATGTGCTCAATGCGTTCGGCAAACGTCTCTGACTCAGCAAAGAGGCTCTTGAAATTGTTTGCCTCTTTGGTGGCATCAAGAACGGCATCAGCCAGTTCCAGTGCGCCCTCGCCGCCCTTTGCCCAGTGCTCGGATACGGCAAAACGGGCGCCTGCCTGCTCGCAGAAACTGCGCACGGCAGCGATTTCGGCCTTTGTGTCGCTCACAAAGGAGTTGAGGCAGACAACCACGGGCACGCCGGACTTCTTCACGATGCCGATATGGCGCAGAAGGTTCTGGCATCCGGCCTCGACCATGCCCACTTCCTCATGCGTATAGGGCTCAGGCATTGGACGGCCAGGCATGGGAACAGGCGCTCCGCCATGCCTCTTCAAAGCACGCATGGTGGCCACCAGGACAACGGCATCAGGCACAAGCCCGCTGCGGCGGCACTTGATGTTCCAGAACTTTTCGTAGCCTATTTCCGATCCGAAGCCGGACTCCGTCACATGGTAGTCCGAGACCTTGAGCGCCAGCTTGTCGGCAATAACTGAGCTCTGGCCAAGAGAGATATTGGCAAAGGGCCCTGCATGCACAAAGACAGGCTGTCCTTCCAGCGTCTGGATAAGGTTGGGCTTTACGGCCTCTGTCAGCCAGGCTGCCATGGCACCGGCCACTTTCAGGTCCTCGCAGGTAACAAGCCTGCCGTGCTTGTCCTGGGCGATGACAATTTTTCCAAGGCGCCTGCGCAAGTCTGCCAGATCCGAAGCCAGGCACAGTATGGTCATAATCTCGGAGGCTGCCGTGATAATGAAGCCTGAGCGCATCATAAAGCCGTCGTTGCTGCGGCCGTCCCCTTCTATGCCTATAATAATGTTGCGCAGTGCCTGGGCACAAAAATCAATGGCCCAGCTCATGCGCACCTTCGTAGGATCTATGTCCAGGCGGGGCTGGCCGGACAACTTGAGCAGCTTTTCGTCATCGTAGTTGCGCTCATGCTGCATGCGGGCAGTCAGGGCAACCATGGCCATGTTGTGGGCCTGGGTCACGGCGTGCATGTCGCCGGTAAAATTGAGGCTGTAGGGAACAAGCGGGATGCACTGGGCCAGGCCGCCGCCGGCAGCAGATCCCTTCATGCCCATGACAGGCCCTGCAGAAGGCTGGCGTATGGCGGCAGTGCTTTTCAGGCCGCGCCTGCCAAGCCCTTCCACCAGGCCGATAGTGGTGGTGGACTTGCCCTCGCCGAGAGGCGTGGGCGTTATGGCAGTCACATCAATATACTTGCCGTTGGGACGGTCTTTCAGGCGCCTGAGCACGCGGGATGCGTCAATCTTTCCCATATATGAGCCATAGGGCAGAAGCTCGTCCCCCTGCAGGCCCAGTTCCTCGGCCAGGCACTGGACAGTCTTCATTGATTTCTCGGCATCCAGGGCTATCTGCCAGTCCGGCGTCTTTGTGGGATCCATAACCATACCTTTCCTCCTGCTGTGCCGCAGCTTCACTCATCTGAAACAGGGCCTGCAATGGTCCTTGAATAGCAAAATAGTACTGTCCTAGTACCATTTATGGCAGTGCATGTAAAAGGGCAAAAAGAACTTTGCCGTATTCTGAGGCAGGATCACGCATACGGCGCCCTGCCGTATGCCCTCTGCCTGTGCCGGAATACAGCGATCAAAAAAGGCAGGCTCATAAAGAACCTGCCTTGAAAATTTGTGCTGCCAAAAACAGCGCGATATTAACGCTTGCTGTACTGGTAGCGGGCACGTGCGGCACGCAGACCGTACTTTTTGCGTTCCTTCTTGCGGGAATCACGAGTCAGGAAGCCAGCCTTCTTGAGGACGCCGCGCAGTTCGGGATCCAGGAGAAGCAGGGCACGGCTGATGCCGTGACGGACAGCCTCGGCCTGGCCGGCATTGCCGCCGCCGCAGACGTTGACGCGCACATCAACCTTGTCTTCGAGATGCACGAGCTTCAGTGGCTGGTTCACAACCATCTGAAGGGTCTTGCGGTTGAAGTATTCCTGGTAGGGACGGCCGTTGACAACAATGTTGCCGGACCCGGAGTAGAGGCGGGTACGAGCTGTTGCAGTCTTACGACGCCCGGTGCCATAATGAAAATCGCTCATATGTCACTCCTTTAGTAGGGCAGCGTAAGGGGCTGCGGCTTCTGGGCAGTGTGGGGATGCTCGGGACCTGCGTAGATCTTGAGTTTCTTGAGCAGGTCGCGGCTGAGACGGTTCTTGGGAAGCATGCCGCGCACGGCAGCCATGAGCACGCGCTCGGGCTTGTCGGCCAGCATATCGCCGAGGCTGGTGGTCTTGAGGCCGCCTACCCAGCCGGAATGGCGATAGTAGTTCTTCTTGTCCATCTTGGTGCCGGTCACCCTGATTTTTTCACAGTTGACGACAACGATAAAATCCCCGTTATCCATATGGGGAGCAAATTCGGGCTTATGCTTGCCACGCAGGCGGTGGGCAATCTGGCTGGCCAGACGTCCGAGCACCTGATCCTGGGCATCAACAACGTACCACTGACGGTCAATGTCCTTGGGTGTGGGGCTGAAGGTCTTCATAAAATCTAACTCCGTTGGCGCCGGTATAATGCGGCAGCCACTCGTGTCTGAAAATTTCCTGAGTATTTTGCAAGACTACCACCTAACGGGGATGGTGGATTCATCTTGAACGCTGGTACTTATCTCCATTTTCATGTACTGTCAAGGCATGATCCGTGTTTTCCTGAACGGGCACGAATTTCCGGCAAAAGACAGGGAAGCAAAGGCAGCCATAGCTAAGGCACCTTTGCCACTACTCCTGCCCCGCCTGCCCTATACATCAAAAAAAAGCAAAAGGAGAACTGCCTTGCCCGGCAACAAGTCACATTCCCAGGCCCCATCCCCAAAGACAGGCGCCCAGATCCGCAAGGCGCTTCTGCGCCGCATTTTTTCCGGCTCCTTCATGCAGCGCTGGAATGACAGGCTGCGCCCCTGCGCACTCTTTGAGATAGACAAGCAGGCCCACAAGATGATTGTGGCAGCAGAGCTTTTGAGCAGGGCCTGCCAGGGCAGGCCTGAGACAGAGTACTATGCCCTCTCCGAGGCCGTTATAGAGGGAGCCCTCTTTGACTATCTTTTCCGCACAGTCACAACCGACATCAAGCCCCAGCTCTTTTACCGCATCCAGGACAATGAAGAGCACTATGCCAAGCTGCTTGAATATGTCCTGAGGGAGCTCAATCCCCTGCTGGCCTCCCTTGGGGACGATTTCAGGGAACGCTTTGAAAGCTGGCACAGGGACAGGAACTTTGCCTCACAGGAGCGCCGCCTGCTCAGTGCCGCCCATCTCACGGCATCCTACTGGGAATTCAGGCTCATCGCCCCCATCAACGGCTTTGACCCTGAAATACCGGAGATTGACGCAAGCATGCAGAGCCGCCTCAGGGCGCTCTGTCCCCATGTCAGCGGCCTTGGGGACATTCTGGATCCCGGGACTGCCATGGGACGCTTCACAAGCTTCTGCGGACAGCTCAGGTTCCAGAAGCGCTGGACGACAATACCGCGCATTCCCGAAACGGACGTGCTGGGGCATACCTTCTTTGTGGCAGTCGTCTCCTACCTCTACAGCCGGATCTTAGGCTTCTGCCAGGCCAGGCGCGTCAACAATTTCTTTGGGGGGCTTTTTCACGACCTGCCAGAACTGCTCACCCGCGACATCATAACGCCTGTCAAGCAGTCCTCCCAGGACATAAACCAGCTCATCCACATTTATGAGCAGGAGGAGCTTGAGGCGCACGTCTTCGGCCCCCTGCTGAAAGGAGGGGAAGACGACTTTGCCAGGCGCCTTGGCTACTATCTGGGCCAGGGCTGCGACAATGAGTTCTGCGAGCGCATCCAGGCAAACGGGCAGCCGCGCATGCTGGGCTCCTTTGAGGAAATGCAGCAGGACTTTAACAGCGATGAAAGCAGCGGCCTTGACGGCTATATAGTCAAGGCCTGCGACAAATTGTCCGCCTTTCTGGAGGCAGACGAGTCCATCAGAAACGGCATTGCCTCGACCTATCTTTGCAGCGCGCACATGCGCCTGCGCGAGGAGCTCACCGCCTGCAATGAAAGAATACCTGCCTGCATGGGCCTGAATTCCCTCATGGCCGACTTTGACTGATGCCTTTAGCCTGTGTCCCTAGTGGGCGGTGCCCCAGTCATGAGCCGTGCCATAATCAGCCCTAAGCCTGGGCTCAAAGGGAACGCCCTCAGGCTCAACGCTTTCCATGCACAGGGCCACCCTTGCGGCCGCCTCCTGCGCATGCTCTTCCGGCACCTCAAGAAGCAGCTCGTCATGCACCTGCAATATCAGGCGGGCGCCCATTTTCTTCAGCTCCCCGTCCCGCCATACGGACAGCATGGCCAGCTTGATGATGTCGGCAGCCGATCCCTGGATGACTGTATTGACAGCCTGCCTTCTGGCCAGGGCCTGCTCCTGAGCATTGCCTGAATTGATTTTGGGCAGGGGCCTGCGCCGTCCGGCTATGGTCGTGACATAGCCATCCCTTTTGGCATGCTCCTCTGTACGGGTGTAAAAATCGCGGATGCCCGTCAGATTCTCAAAATAGCGCTCAATAAACTTTTTGGCTTCGGCCAGCTTTACGCCAATCTCCTTTGCCAGCTTCTGGGCGCCCATGCCGTATATGAGCCCGAAATTGATGGTCTTGGCATTGCGGCGCTGGTCCGGCGTCACCTTTGAAGGATCGCAGTCATAAACCAGGGCGGCAGTCCTTGCGTGGATATCCTCGTCATGCGCAAAGGCGTCAAGCAGGGCCTGATCCCGGCTCATATGCGCAAGCACGCGCAGTTCCACCTGGCTGTAGTCGCAGGAAATCAGGCTGCAGCCTTCCCTGGCCACAAAGCAGGCCCGCATGCGCTTGCCCAAGGGGCCGCGCACCGGGATGTTCTGCAGGTTGGGATTGCTTGAGGAAAGCCTGCCTGTGGCCGTGCCCTGCTGGTTAAAGGTTGTGTGCAGCCGCCCTTCTGCGTCTGTAAGCTTTGGCAGGGGCTCAAGATAGGTAGAGCGCATCTTTTCCAGCTTGCGGTAGCGCAGTATGGCGTCCACAACTTCGTTGCCTGCCAGCCCTTCCAGCGTTTCCTGGCTGGTGGACAGCTGTCCCCCGCTGGTCTTTTTCTTGCATTTCAGGCCCAGCTTTTCATAGAGGATATGCGCCAGCTGCTGCGAGGAGCGGATATTAAACTTCTCTCCGGCCTTGTCATATATGGACTGCGTAAGCTCGGCCAGCTCGCATTGCACTTCGTCCAGAAAGCCATGAAAGGCCGTCATGTCCACCATGACGCCGTTTGCCTCCATGCCTGCCAGCACAGGAACCAGCGGAAGCTCAAGCCTGTCATAGAGGCCTGCAAGCCCTTCGCGCTCAAGCCTTGCCCTGCCCCAGGCAGCAAGGGCCAGGGCCGCACTGCCAGGGCTTGTTCCTTCTGCAAAGCCTGCCTGCGAGGCCAGTCCCACCACATACTGCCAGGAATACCTGCCTTCATCGGGATTAAAAAGCCAGGCTGCAAGGCCTAAGTCGTA
>CAVJEZ010000061.1:0-9487 GCA_963648625.1 Odoribacter splanchnicus | reverse complement strand
ACCTCCTGTTCCTGAAGTGGACTGGAATATGCCTGATAAACCAGCCTGGATACCGATAACAGAGTGAGCATGGCTCTTGTGAGCACGCCACCTGTCTTTCGTTAAAGATATATATTCCAATACATAAAGTAAAGACGCTGTTTCTTTGTCCTTGCTTTTATGCCGTGTTTTCAACAGCTTGCACTGACAATGCAATGCTGGCGGCTTGCCCGGGCCTGAGAGCCGGCCCTGAAGTGGGCACAATCATCCTCTTTTTTTCCTGCCGGCAGTACCGGTTCCAGTGCTTCCGCCTCTTCCATAGCCAATGCCATGGGAGATGAAGGGCTTCCGGACAGCAACAGGCGCAAAGCCCCTCCCAGCGCACATGCAGTGCAGGCATATGTGAATGCGCTTCCGGAAAGCTGGTTCTTCTATGAAGCCCGGTGCTTTGACATCAGGAGCAAAGCCTGGCTCCGCACACCAGGCAAAGACGATATCGCAGACATCAGTCTCCGCAACTGCCTGCCGGGCTTCTGCAACAGCTGCAGAGGCCAGGCTGCCGGGCATGTTGTCTGCTATGACGGCATCAGATCCTTATCCCTCACAGACTGGCTTCCCGGCAAAAAAGCATTGCAGGCAGCATCTTCTGCAAAGGCCCCTGCTTCTCTTCTGGCACAAGAACAGACGCATGGGACCGCCCTCATTTCAGCCTCAGGCGGTTCTTCGGAGCCAATTTTTGCTGCATACCCCGGACTGCCCCTTTTTAGTCCGGCCACAAGCGTGCCGCACATTTTTTAAATTTTTGATTGACAAACAAGGAAGCCAACTATATCAACAAATCTAGATATAGTGATTAGAAACGGAAAGCGGTGCAAATCCGCTGCGGACGCGCCACTGTTACCGGCAGTTATCCAGCCAAAGCCACTGTAGCGATCAGCTTACGGGAAGGTCAGGCATCATGGGCCGGAAGCCAGGAGACGTCTAGTCACGATTGCCGCAACTGGTGCGGCAAGGCAGTACTGTCTCGCGATTAGGCATTATGCTTAGGACCAGGCCTCAAGGCCCGCTGCAACAGGTGCTGACACCATGCTGCAGTGCAGCTTTCAGGCGCAAGAGAACTGGACTGCCCTTTAAATGTACTTTTTAAAGGAGCATCCCATGCGTACCCACATCCTTGGCTTTCCTTCCATCGGAAAGCACAGAGAGCTTAAACAAACTCTCGAATCATTCTGGAAAGGCGGCATTACCGCCGAATCCCTTCTTGAAACCAGTACGGACCTGAAAAAACGTAACTGGGAAACAGAAAAAGATGCCGGGCTTGACTACGTAGCCACCGGCGACTTTTCCCTGTATGACCGCATGCTGGACATCACCTGCATGCTGGGCGCCATACCGCCACGCTTTGCGCCCTGCCTTGAAGACGATCCCCTGGACAGGTATTTCAGCCTTGCCAGAGGCGATGCAAAGCGCAACATCCCGGCAATGGAAATGACCAAGTGGTTTGACACAAACTACCACTACATCGTGCCGGAAATCAGCGCTGACCTTGCATGGCAACCCCAGGAACATCCCGTAGTTGCAGACACAAGGCTTGCCGCAGAGCTTGGCTTTTCTCCCAAGCCCTCAATCATAGGCCCCTTCACCTGGCTTGCACTGGCAAAGGCCCGGAACGGCTTTGACAAATGGTCCTGCCTGAAGACTGTTGTGCAGGCCTATGAAAAGCTCTTGCAGGAACTTGCCCCGCTCTGCAGCTGCATACAGATAGAAGAGCCTGTGCTCTGCACAGAACTGCTGCCCGATGAGGCTGCAAGGCAGTTCTGCAACATATACGCCGGCCTTAATGCAGCCAGCGCAAACAAGCTCATGCTGGCCACCTACTTCGGCCCGCTCTCCGGCAATCTTGATCTGGCAGCCAAATCCGGCTGTGCCGCCCTGCATATCGACCTTGTCCGCGGCAAATGCCAGCTTGATGCCGTGCTGGCAAAACTCCCGTCCGGAATGGCGCTTTCCCTGGGCCTGGTAAACGGCCGCAACGTCTGGAAGACAGACTATGCAAAAGCCGTTTCCTTAATCAGGCATGCCGTCTCTGCACTTGGCAGCGACAGGATGCTCATAGGCTCAAGCTGCTCCCTCCTGCACTCTCCCGTGGATCTGGCAGAAGAAACTGCCCTGCCTGAACACATAAAGTCCCGCATGGCCTTTGCCGTGCAGAAATGCTCCGAGCTTGCCGATTTGTGCGACATTGCGGAAGCAGAGCTTGATCCCCTGCACGGCGTTGTGGATCCAGAGTGCACCAAAAAGCTTGCTGAAAACGCTGCCGTCCTGAAAGCCGCTGCCGAACACCCGGAAAGCTGCATCAGCCATGTACGCGAACGGGCTGCATCCGTGACAGAGGCTGACATGAAAAGGACGTCGCCCTACCCGGATCGCAGAAAGGCTCAGGCATGGCTGAACCTCCCTCTTCTGCCCACAACCACCATCGGATCCTTCCCGCAGACAGCCGCCATCCGCAAGACGCGCCTGGACTACAAGAAAGGCAATATCTCCAAAGACGAGTATGTTGCCGCCATCAGGAAGGAAATAAAAACCTGCATTGAAAAGCAGGAAGAGCTTGGCCTGGACGTGCTGGTGCATGGCGAGGCCGAGCGCAATGACATGGTGGAGTACTTCGGCCAGCAGCTTGGCGGCTTCTGCTTTACGCAGAACGGCTGGGTGCAAAGCTACGGCAGCCGCTGCGTCAAGCCGCCCGTCATCTATGGCGATGTCTACCGCAGCCAGCCCATGACCCTGGACTGGATACTCTACGCCCAGTCCCTTACCAAAAAGCCGGTCAAAGGCATGCTTACGGGCCCTGTAACCATCCTCTGCTGGAGCTTTGTGCGCGACGATCTGGACCGCAGCGCAGTCTGCAGACAGATCGCCCTTGCCATCCGCGACGAGGTGCAGGACCTGGAAAAGGCCGGCGTGCGCATCATCCAGATAGACGAGGCTGCCCTGCGCGAGGGCATGCCCCTGACAAAGGCAGAAGCCGAAGAATACCTTGAATGGGCAACGGACGCCTTCCGCCTCACGGCCTCAGGGGTGCAGGATTCCACGCAGATCCACACGCATATGTGCTACAGCGAATTCAATGCCATTCTGCCGTGGATTGCACGCATGGATGCCGATGTTATCAGCATAGAGTCCAGCCGCAGCGGCATGGATCTTCTGGATGCCTTCACAAAGTTCCGCTACCAGGCAGAAGTCGGTCCAGGAGTGTATGACATCCACAGCCCGCGCATCCCCTCTGCTGAGGAAATGAAAGACCTGCTTGAGAGGGCCCTTAAGTACATCCCCAAGGAGCAGCTCTGGGTCAATCCTGACTGCGGCCTGAAAACAAGGCAGTGGGACGAGGCTTATCCTTCCCTGAAGAACATGGTATCTGCGGCCCTGGCCGTGCGTGCCTCACTGAAATAAGCACTGCAATAAGCCAGTCCGGGGCCTGAGTTTTTGTGCTCCGGCCGGCTTGCAGACAGCAAGGCGGTTCCCCAAAGGGAGCCGCCTTTTCCTGTCTAAAAACTCCTGCATTTCCGGAATTCAGTCCAAAGTCCTGCAGCCCGGTCCGAAAGCACAGGGTCAGAGATCCTTTCCGGGCTGAAGCCAGGCAGACTTTTTATCTTGCTGACCTGCCGCGAAGATTTGATTCTGCGTCAATTCTGGCGGCTTCTTCTTCGCAGCTTCTTATAAGTATGTCAAAAAACGTCTTGTAATCCAGGCCGTTAAACTCCCCTTCCACAAGGCGCTGGTACAGCGTCTTTCCTGGCTTGTCTTCGATGATCTTCCCAACCTCCTCTGTCAGCTGCTTTTGAAGCTCTGCTCCTTTTTTGCATGCTTCATCGAGGGCTTTTTGCAGCTCATCACGCACCTCCCCCTTATGCTTTGCGGACTCCTGCAGCTCTTCATAGCGTGCTTTGAGGCGGTTTACCTTTGCCGTGAGCAGCTCTGTCTGATGCTCCGCGGCCTGTCTGACAATCCTGAGAGCCCTGGTTGCCATGGCAGGGGTGTCAAACTTATAAACAAAGCCCTTTTTGCCTATTTCCTCCGTGGCAATAGCAAGCAGCCTGCGTATCTCGTCTGTGTCATTGTCGTACAAGCCGTCAATGATATCGTACATGTCCCTCAGCCACGCAGGCTTGCCGCCTGCAGTGCGTTTACTGGCCATCTTCATCTTCCCCTTATCTCACGGACTGGCTGTCTGACGACTGCCATTGTTCAAACATGCGCCGTTCGGCGTCGTCCATAGGCATGTTTTTTAGTGCCTTGCGCACAGCACTGTACAGGTCTGTATTCCTGGTACTCTCCTGAGGCTTCATTATGGCCGCATAATTGTAACCGCCCTCAGGCTCGTTTTCGTCCATCCAGGCAAAGATGTACTTGTGCAGATCTGTCCACGGCACATTCTCTTCCTGCGTGATGCGGCCGCACATCGCGGCAAACTGCTGCCATTGCAGGCTGTTAAACTCCCCGTCCGCAAGGCGCTGGTACAGCGTCTTTTCAGGCTTGCTGCCCTCAAGCTTTTCCATCGCTTCAGACAGCTGCTGCCGTGCAGCGCTTGCTTCTTTAAGCGTCAGGCCGCCCTTCTTGAGCGTCTCCAAGGCGGTAAAGAGCTGATTCTGATAAAAACGCTTTTCCTTTAAAGTCAGTGCCATCCTGAGCCTCCCTGCTATGACACACCAGGATTCTCCGCCAGTGCTCTGGCTGTTTCTGTCAGGCGGCCGGCCTCAGCATAAAGAAGCATGTCCGTCTCCCTGATGTCATTGCCGTACCTGCCACGCCGGCCTGCCACCTGCAGCAAGCCGGCCCAAAGGGGCTTTTCCTTGTTTTCGCCCTGATTTTTAAGCATTACCTGTATCCTCACGGGTGCACGATAACTGACTGTTGTCCCCGGCAAGCTTTTTTAGTGCTTCAGCCATCTTCTTCTGGGCAGGCCTTTTCTTGTCGATATACAGATTTCGCATGCCAAGTGTTTCCATAGCTGCACACAGCTGAGCCTGATAAAAATTCTCTTCCCCGGGAGTCAGAGCGATCCGGTTTCGCCTCTGTTCAAAACCGAGTTTTTTTGCCTGTGCCATGAGCAGTTCTGTCAGATGATCTGCTGCCTGACTTAAACCATGGGAAATCTTGAGATAGTCTATCCGCAGACGACGAAAATACCTGTCGGACAATTTCTTACGAAATGCAACATAAGCAGCATCAAGCAGTCTGTCTATCTTTTCGGTGTCATTGTCGTATCTGCCCTCAATAATATCAACAACTGGCTTAAACCAGCGGACCTGTCTCCACAGAAAGGCAGCATCACTGTCATAGCTCCCAATGTCTGCTATCTGCCGGCTGTCTGACTGCCATTGTTCAAACGCATGTTGTTCGGCTTCGTCCAGCGGCATGTTTTTAAGAGCCTTGCGTACTGCCCTGTACACGACAGTATTACCGTTGTCCGATGCGGCCGTTATGTCACAGTCATCACTGTCGTCTGCAAGGGACTCGTTTTTATCCATCCAGGCAAGGATGTACTCATGAATATCCGTCCACGGCACATTCTCTTCCTCTGCAATACGGCCGCACACACTGACGAACTGCTTCCAGTGCAGGCTGTTAAAGCCGCCTGCCACAAGCTGGTCATAAAGAGGTGTGGCAGACTGCCCTTTCAGGGTGCTGGCGTGGACGTTGTCAGCGACATCAGGGCTTTTTTCCTTATGAAGTCCGGCAGTCTTTCCATCCGTGAGACTGGATCCGCTGCCGCTTTGCTTAATATTGTTCATGGCCTGCTGCCTCAGAAGACTACACCGGATGGGTGATCTTTATGCACATTCTTAAAATAAGAGCCCAGGTCTTCAAAGCCTCCGGGTTCGTCTGTCCATGCATAAACCGTGTATCTATCTGACCTGTCCACTACCCTGAAAAGCTCATATGGCGAAAAACAGGACAGGTTGATACGGCCGTCGCCATAGTCAAAAAGATACTGTCTGGAAAGCCAATTAAAAAAGAACCAGCCACTATACGGCTCTTCTTTCATGCATGACGCTTCTATACTGGTACAGCAGTCTTCATACTTTTCATCCTGAACCTGTATAATAAGTTTTTCGTAAGGACTGAATTTGTCTTTTGCAAACATATTAATTACCATAAACGGACTATTATAATGACCAGGTTCTTTGAAGTAAATGTTAATTGAATATTTATACATTACAACCTCGGCAATTTTGTCAGTGTAGTATACCATTGTGGAGGATTACAAGAAAGCGTATCAAGATAATCCCCATTATTTATCGGCCAGCCTGCGTCCGGTATAAGTTCTTTGAAATTGCATATGCCAAGATATGCCATGCGGGCAAATTTTGTTAGGACATCATCCGAATCATTTTTTTGGGCTATGACACGGCCAAAATATTTTAACAATTTTGCTGTTATAAGATGCCTTTCTTTGCCAAACAGGCATGGCAAGCCGCCATTCTGGTCAAGTGTTACTTTTTCTACGACTTGGAAACACGCCACTCCTTCCTGTGAGAAGAGACTTTCTGCGAAGAAATCAGGCATGGCATTGTCAAGAGCCTCAGTCCATGCAGCTGTTTTGCCTGCAATGCCTGCCTTTTTTATAATCCCGTCTTCATCGGGCAGTTCGATGCAATTGGCCGGTCCGGAGGCAAAACACCCAAAACAAAATTTCAGGTGTTCCATATCCTCAATGCCGCGTAAAAACCTCTCTGCATCACCAAAAATCCCCAGCCCGCAGGACAAAACTTCTGTTGCGCCAGCGTACAGCCAGCCAACGGAGGGGTGGGAAAACCTGCCGGAAAAGGCCAGTTCATCTTCGCCATAATCGCTGTAATACGATTCATCATCGTCATCATCAGCCCTTTTCGCAAGCTCAGCCTTCTTCACAAGGTCAGCCAGTTCCTGCAGTCCGTCAGTGCACCTGTCCCTGAGGAAGCACAAGGCCGGGCCCAGAAAACAGGGGTTTTCATATTCAAATATGTGTCCTGCCTCATGGTATAAGGCGCCAAAATCTGCTTTAGGCAAAATGATTGTATTTCCCTCTTTGCATGCCATGGCCCTGTCATAAGACATGTTAAGTTCTGCCAGATTAATTGTAACATGGTTAATCTGGCCGTTAGTCAGGCGGTAAATGTCTGCCAGTTCAGATTTTATTTTGTCCAGTATGGCATTAATATTGCGACAAACAGAATTCAGTTCTTCTTTTACTGTATCAAGTGTCCTGTTATTGCCGTCAGAAGCAGATGGCTTAACTATATTGTACCACCTGGACAAAATCATTCTATTCGCTGACTCTGTAAAAGTAACATTGTCCTTCACCCATTTCACGGCATCAGCATGTGAAATGGATGACTGTTTTATCATTTTCTTTTTTATTCCCTGAAAAATTTCTTCCTTTTTCTTTTCAAGCAGTTCAATCTTATTCCTCAGTTCCCGGAAAACTTTCGACATTTTCGACTCTTCCCAATCAGCCCTGTGAAAAGTGTAGTCGAAAAATCTTGCCTGCGCCGCTGTATACTCCTCTTCCGCCTGGGCAAGTTCCTGCACGACATCCTGCAGTTCTTCCACCCTGTCTGCAAATCCGGTTTTTCTGAACAGTTCCCCGCCAGCAGCAACCCTGTCTTCAAAAATCTGCCTTTCAAACTCCCGGGTATGCGCCTGCCTGACCAAATCAGCAATGTCGGCATTCTGTTCTGCTTCAAGGAAAACCTTCTGTACAGCCCATGGCGCCGACTCCACTGTCCTGACAATGGCAAATATATCCGGCAGCTTCCTTTCTCCGGCGCGGAAAGCTGATGCAATATCATCAAGCTGCCGGACCGCATCAGCAATCACGCTTCCGGCCTGAAAGGCATACTTAAAAGCAGCGAGGATATCCTTCATATCAGTGGCATTCCTGACCAGTGTTCTGCTGTCTGAAAGAAGGCCTTCTGCTATGCCTTTGCCATATGCACCCTGGTCCTTCACTGTATCGGCTATGGCTGCGTAGTTGGCGTTCAGATAACTGACTGCCGGACTGACTGCCAGCCTGGTCACACGTTCGGAATAAGTGAAAGTCCTGCCTCTCTGCCAACGCCCGTCATCGTAAATCCTGTAAAACAGTTCATAAGCAGTTTTGGCGTCAGCCTCCGGTTTCCCGGAAAGCGTTTCAAAAAAACTTTGCAAATCCTCAGCCGAGCTGATTTTTCTGACAATTGAAACAATCCCTTCCGGGTAGTCCTTCATACTCATAGGTGCTTTATCCTCTTAACAGGAGAGTGCCGCCGTTTGCTGCACAGCGGGTGAAATGCTCCCCTGGGCCGGGCGTACAGACTTTGGATGGAGCAGGCTGCCTCAGTACACTACGTCGGGATCATAATCGTCATCATCAAAGCCCGGGTCGCCAATGTCAGCGGGATCGTCTGTGTCTACAAGGACGTCGTATTCCATTGACGTGTTCAGTACGCTGTACAGCTGGTGCGGGGAAAAAGAGAATGGACTTATCCTCCCGGTATAGCCCCGGTAACGTTGTTCACCAAGCCATTCAAAAAAATGCTTGCCGCTGTATGGAACTTCTTTTTCGCACGATTTAACCACACTGGTGCTCCAGTCCTCAGGTTTTTCATTATACTTTCTTATAAGGATGTGGCGATAGGAGCTGAGCCTGTCTTTTGCTTCCATAAAAATTGCCAGAAATACATAGGGACTGTGCTTATGATAAATATTGAAAGAATACGTATACATTACATCCTCGGAAGTTTGGTCAGTTCTGGGATAAACCACCTTAAAAAACCACACCTGGAGGTATGTTTTTATACATGTCGTGAAAATAGGAACCTGGATCGCCAAAATCTTCCACAGGTTCGTTTGTCTCGACTGTGATATCGTATTCAAATGATTTTTTGACGGCTTTATAAAGCGCATAAGGCTCAAAACAGCTAAGCTCTATAAGTATATAAGGGACAAGTCCATATTGCCTTTTAAGCCAGTCAAAAAAACGAGCCGCTTCATCGTCATCTAAACCGTACAACGCCTCTTTGTTTGCTTTCCATTCCTTTTTTTCGTCATTAGCAGTGCTTACAAATATACTTTCATAACGACTAAACCTGTCTTTCGCCTTCATAAGAATCGACATGAATACATCATCAGGCGACTCAACATACGAAATATTGAACAAATATGAGTACATTATAACCTCGGAAGTTCAGTCAGGGGTGTAAACCAGTCGGGGATTTATGATCATAAAATACAAGTTCCCCCATGTCATCTTTAAGCTTCTGATTTGTATCAAGAACAAGCCTTTTATAATTACCTAAAACATTGATTACGTCTTCTGTGCTTGACTGCCTATTACTTCTGGCAATCGCCTCATCAAAAACTCAACGGCCAGAATCTTCAAAAATTGGAGCAAGGCTTCCTTTGTCACATTGATATTTATACATCAGCGACACTCCCCTTAATAACAAATAAAATCTTTCTCTGTAAGACCCGTAATAGG
>CAVJEZ010000060.1:0-9596 GCA_963648625.1 Odoribacter splanchnicus | reverse complement strand
TCATAGGACTTAGCCTGTTCATCAAGCTCTTTGTGCTGTTCTTCCAGTGCTTCAAGCTGCTTCTTTTCCGCCTGCACTTCTTTCTGGGTAGAAGCAAACCTCTTTGCATTCCTGCCGACAAGCTGGGCCAGACGCAGGGAAATAGTTTCAAGGCTTACTTCCTTACCGTCTTCGGGGGCGACAACGGCTGTAATGTCACGCTTGTTCAGAAGCCAGCGGAAGGCAACCACCATGTCCGAGGGACCGATCTTCTTGCCGTCACCTTCAGGAGCATGGAACACGATGGAAACCACCTGCCCGTCACTGAACGGAATCTGCACTGTCACATAGGCAAAACCGCCTGACTTTCTGGGCTTGCCGACAATGGGGTCAAGTACGGTAACCGGCTCGCCTGCAACCTGGGCCCTCTCCCTCATGTACTTGCGCATCGGATACAGAATGCCGCGGCGGATGACGCTTTCAAGGCGGGAAAACTTCCTGATGGTGACTGCCTCAAGCACAAAGGCCGGATCGACTTCTTCTTCGCCAGGATTGTAGTAGTCATCCACATCGTCAAAGTCTGCAGCCTCGGCCAGCAAATCCATGCCGTCTTCCTGGTTAAGGTCATACCAGATGCTGCGCAGCTCTTCCACTGTGTAGCCTTCGGGGAAGAGGTCATCCCTGTCATAGCACCTTATTCCATTGCAGTAGGGGTTGTACCCGAACTGAGACTTGCAGCTGTCATCAGCATCTCCGGAAATAAAGTCTTCCATCCTTACATTGGCAGATGGACGTACCATCCATTTGAGTGCTTCTTCTAGAATATCAAACATGGGTTAGCGCCTCCTTTGATAATCATATGTACATTCTTCAGCGTGGCAGGCACAGTCTGCCTTCCTCTGCCTGAAGCAGGGATGCCAGTTGATCCGTCATCCCTGAGAAAAAGCTCAGCAGGAACAGAACACAGATTGCAGCCGTGGAAGACTGTTTCCTGCCCTTGTCCGTAATCAGATTTATCAGTCATAAAAAGACCTCATTTGATAATATTCCAGTACCAGCGAATGGGTACTTTTGCCTTTCAGAATAACAGGTGTGTTGGGTTTGAACAAACTCAGGGTGCTAAATATGGCCATATATAGCAGAAAAAATCATTTTTTTTGAAAAAACTTTGTTCAGGGGTGTCTTTTCGCTGTTTTTGCCTGCCTTGGTCGTCAATTCCTTCAAAATTTGTTCCACAGGTTGCATCGTTCAGCGTATCAGTCGCAGTCTGTCTTCTGCTGCCTGAAGCAGGGATGCCAGTTGAGCCGCCATCCCTGAGGAAAGGATCAGCAAGGACAAAACGCAGCTTCCAGCCGTGGAAGACTGTTTCCTGCCTCTGTCCGTCATCAGATTTATCAGTCATAAAAAGACCTCATTTAAAATGTTTCAGTACCTACGAAGGGGTACTTTTGCCTTTCAGAATAACAGGTGTATTGGGTTTGAACAAACTCAGGGTGCTAAATATGGCCATATATAGCAGAAAAAATCATTTTTTTTGAAAAAACTTTGTTCAGGGGGATCCTTTTGCTGTTTTGATGATGCTCATTCCATCCAAATCAGATCCAGGGACAAACAGGACCAGGGAAGACAACTTTGCAAACCCGAAACGCATATCACACCTGACCAGTACCAGGCTGACAGTTCCGTGAGAGAAATCAATAATCATGGCAGTGCGGTGCTGTGTTCTTTCATCATGTTCCCGAACATGTGCTCAGGAACAAAGACAGAGCTGCCGGCCACACACCAGGGATACATGATGCCATGGGCCATAAAAAAAACCTCCATCATATGATGGAGGCTTACATATATGGCTGTTTTCGGGAATTTAGCGTCTGTTGCATTGCCTTTTTTCCTCAATTCCCTGCTAGCCCGAAGGCGTACCTTGTCGAGTGCATCAGAAACCCACAAGATAATGTGAAATGGGGCTGCACATCGTTTTGCATGTGGAACATATGTGGCAACGCACATGTCTATCCACCGTGCTCCATCGCCGCTTACCGTTTCTATACTGGCCAGCTGTTCGGGAGTAAGTTAAAAATCAATATGCATGCTCAACTTGAAGATATCTATCTACTGTCGCGTCTCCCTGAATTGTATTGTTCCTAAGAATTTCCCATATCTCAGCAGGGAGCTGGTTCGCCTTAAGAGGCACTTCCGGAACGGCTATTTGCACATAGTTATTCCCATCATCAAAGGAAACATCATAGCTGTAGATGCCCTTTTCTGCCAATATAAGGCTATCCTCGGCTAATGCACTTCCGTCCGGGGCAATCAAAATCCTTCCTTGCGTTGATTTGCCTAATTCCTCCATAAAGAAAGATTCGAGGAATTCGGTGTTTTCTTTGCTCTTACATACAAATTCCGGCACACTTCCATATCCTCCGGATGTGAATGCCAATACATGATTTGAATCGTCAACAGCAAACCACATAATATCTTCTATTTGAAGATCAATTTCTGAGTATCTCATATTTCGGACAGTCTCCCCCATCGTATAATGGAGGCTTCCATATAAGGCTGTTTTCGGGAATTAAGCTACAGGAAGAAAGAAAACAAAAAACTGGTCTGGCAAAAGGATCTAGAAAAAGCAGACAGGGGAAGCCATGCTCTCAAGCAATGCCAGGACGCTCCAGGCAGACAAACTGCTTGATCTGGGATTGTTCGGGTCAGGAAGCGAGGCAAAGTCCATGGATACCCGCACGCCTGCCCCTTCGGCAACACAGCTGTGCCTGTTTTCTGTCATGCAGGGGTCTGAGACAATGGACACGGCCGTTTCGTCAAGGCCTGCCGAGGCACAGGCCAGGGCAACAGCCACATTGACATTCCCGGGAAAGCCGGCAATGGCCTCCCTGGCTGTTCCCCTGAAGACTTCTTCCCTTTCTGTCCCTGAAAGCTTTCTACCGCAAAGGCCGGGAGCGCCTTCCAGGGAAGCAGGCGCCTTCACGTTGTCTATGCAGAGGGAAAGCTTTTCTTTCTTTCCCTGCCTCTCAAGCTGCTTCTGCCTGAAACGCAGTGCTGACAATATGTCAAAGCCGCCCACGGCACCGGAGGCCACATATATTCTTGCCCCTGTCCTTTTGCAGGCATCCTTCCAGCGGCTGACAAGGGCCTCGTCTGCCAGGGCTCCGGCACTCAGCAAAATCAGGCTGCATCCCGAGGCAAGGATTTTTTCGCCGTGCATGGAAGCAGCCATAACGCCGGCAGCCTCGATCACAATATGGGGCCTTGTTGCAAGAAGGTCGTCCAGTTCCGTGCACGCCTTTGTGCAAAATTCTTTTGCAGCCTTTTCTGCATGGGCAGCAGTGCGGGCCATAATGCCTGTCAGCTGCCAGCTCTGCCCAAGGTCATGCACTATGCCATCGGCTATAAGATGTCCCAGGGCACCGGCCCCCAGGATGGCTGCCCGGCGCAGCCCTTCTCTTCCGTTGCTGTTTCCGGCCTGTTCCACAGTTCTTTCCCCCTTCCTGTTTTTGTATATGAAAAGGCCCTCTGTCACCAAAGCAGGACAGAGGGCCTTCAAAATATATAAGGATAGCGTCAGACCTTAGTCTGCGTTCTTGTCCTTCTTAAGCCAGCTCATCATGGCGCGCATCTTGTCGCCGGTGATCTGCAGGGGATGCTCGGCTTCAAGACGGCGGGTAGCCAGGAAGCTGGCCTTGCCGCGGGCCTTCATCTCCTGGATGAAGTTGCCGGCAAAGGTGCCGTCCTGGATTTCCTTCAGCTGGCGGCGCATGGCGTTCTTGGTGTCCTCGGTCACGATGCGGGGACCGGCAACATAGTCGCCGTACTCGGCCGTGTTGGAGATGGAGTAGCGCATACGGGCCAGGCCGCCCTCGTAGATGAGGTCGGTGATGAGCTTCATTTCATGCATGCATTCAAAGAAGGCCATCTCGGGCTGGTAGCCGGCTTCAACCAGGGTCTCGAAGCCGCATTTGATAAGGGCGGAGATGCCGCCGCAGAGCACGCACTGCTCGCCGAAGAGGTCGGTTTCGGTCTCTTCGCGGAAGGTTGTCTCAATAACGCCGGAGCGTGTGCCGCCGATGCCCTTGGCGTAAGCCAGGGCGTTGTCCTTGGCCTTGCCGGAGGCGTCCTGGTACACGGCAATCAGATCCGGCACGCCGCCGCCTTCAGTGAAGGTACGGCGCACGAGATGGCCGGGGCCCTTGGGAGCAACCATGATGACGTCCACGTCCTTGGGGCAGACGATCTGCTGGAAGTGGATGTTGAAGCCATGGGCAAACATCAGGGTGTCGCCGGGTTTCAGATTGGGGGCAATGTCGGCCTTGTAGACGTCAGCCTGCACTTCGTCAGGCAGAAGCACCATGATCATATTTGCCTTGGCAGAGGCTTCGGCACAGCTCATGGGCTCAAAGCCATGCTGCTTGGCCAGATCGTAGTTGGGTCCTCCGGGACGCTGGCCTACGATCACATTGACGCCGGAATCACGAAGATTGAGGGCATGGGCATGACCCTGGCTGCCGTAACCAAGAATAGCAACCGTCTTGTCTTTGAGGAAGGAAAGATCGGCATCTTTGTCATAATACGTTTTCATGGTAAAAATTCCTGCTAAAACCAGCTTTACGACTGGCGTGCCTCCCTCCGCATTCAGGAAGGGGCAAAACTAACTAAAAGAAAGTACGCCTCTTTGTCTCTCTACATTGTCCGGCTGATGCCAGGACCTTGCTGCCCGTGCCTGGCCCGGAAAACTGTATGATCAATCAAAGAGGCGTCTACAATCGTACAAAAGTGGGAATTCTGTCAACTGTTTCTGACAGATCCTGACATTTATTCTGCGCGCCTTGATCTGCGCATCACAACAGAGCCTGTACGGGCAATCTCCTTGATGCCGAAGCGGTGCAGAAGGCCTACTATGGCTTCCAGCTTCTCGTAGTCGCCCGTAGCCTCGATGGTAATTTCCATGGGGCTCACGTCCACTACCTTGCAGCGGAAAATGTCAACTGTACGCAGGATTTCCCCGCGCATGGCCCCTTCTGCCTGCACCTTGACGAACATCATCTCGCGCTCGACAGCAGGGACATCGGTAAATTCGACCACCTTGATGACAGAGACAATCTTGTGCAGCTGCTTCACAATCTGCTCAAGAATCTGCTTGTCGCCATATGTGGTAATTGTCATCTGGGACGTGCCTTCCTCAAGGGCGGGAGCCACGTTGAGGGAGTGAATGTTGAAGCCGCGGCCGCTGAAAAGCCCCACAACGCGCGAAAGCACGCCCGGCTCATTCTCCACCAGCACAGAGAGAACGTGTCTGTCTTTACACATAGCTCAGCCCTCCTACACAAGCAGCATTTCGTCAAGAGCGGCACCGGCAGGAACCATGGGATACACATCTTCCTCAGGTTCCACAGCCACGTCGATAATGGCGGGGTTGGGCGAAGCCAGGGCCTTGCGCAGAATGTCATCCAGCTCCGCCTCTGTGCGGATGCGGTAGCCCTCGGCGCCATAGGCCTCGGCCAGCTTCACGAAATCGGGCTGGCCCTTCATGTTGGTAAAGCTGTAGTTGCGCTTGTAGAACAGTTCCTGCCACTGGCGCACCATGCCAAGATAGGTATTGTTGAGAATCAGGATCTTGACAGGAAGCCTGTTCTCGACCAGCGTCGCCATTTCCTGGATGTTCATCTGGATTGAGCCGTCGCCTGCAATATCGACAACAAGCTTGTCAGGGAAGGCTATCTGGGCGCCCATGGCTGCTGGCAGGCCGTAGCCCATTGTGCCCAGGCCGCCGGAAGTGATGAAGGTGCGGGGCTTGTCGTGGTCATAAAACTGTGCTGCCCACATCTGGTTCTGCCCGACCTCGGTGCAGATAATGGCATCGCCCTTGGTGATGGAGCAAAGCTTCTGCACGACCTGCTGCGGCTTCAAGTATGTCTCGCCGGGCTGCCAGGAAAGAGGCTGGCTGGCCTTCCACTGGCGCAGTGTCTCAATCCAGCCCACATGGCGGGCTGCCCAGTCCTCGCCTGCGTACTTGCCGCGCAGGATGTCGAGCATGCCGTCCATGGCCAGGTGGCAGTCCGCAACCACGGGCACGTCAACTTTCACGTTCTTGCGGATGCTGGTCGGGTCAATATCGATATGCACCACCTTTGCCTTGGGTGCAAACGTGGAGAGCTTGCCGGTCACGCGGTCGTCGAAGCGGGCGCCGACACAGACGATAAGGTCTGTATTGTTGAGCGCCATATTGGCAGCATAGGTGCCGTGCATGCCCACCATGCCAAGCCACAGCTCGGAATCGGAGGGGAAGCAGCCAAGCCCCATGAGCGTGCAGGCCACAGGCGTATGCGTATCCTTGGCAAGCTTTGTCAGGGACTCGGATGCATCGGACAGGATTACGCCGCCGCCGGCCAGGATGACAGGGCTGGAAGCCTCATACATGGCTTCCACGGCCTTGCGCAGCTGGTTGTGGTTGGGACGGTAGTTGGGATTGTAGGAGCGCAGTGAAACCGGCTCGTCGCTCCAGGTAAATTCTGTCCTGGCCAGCTGCACGTCCTTGGGCAGGTCGATGAGCACCGGGCCGGGACGTCCTGTACGGGCAATGTAGAACGCCTCGCGGATAATCTGGGACAGCTTGGTCACGTCCTTCACCAGATAGTTGTACTTGGTGACGGGACGGGTAATGCCCACGGTGTCCACTTCCTGGAAGGCGTCATTGCCGATGAGCCCGGTGCCCACCTGGCCGGTAATCAGTACCAGAGGAATGGAATCGCAGTACGCTGTTGCCAGGCCGGTAATCGTGTTTGTGGCACCAGGCCCTGACGTGACCAGGGCACAGCCTACCTTGCCCGTTGCACGGGCATAGCCATCGGCTGCATGTACCGCAGCCTGCTCGTGGCGTACCAGAATGTGATGCAGTTCGGGATAACCGGCCAGCTCATCGTAAATGTCAATGATAGCACCGCCGGGATAGCCAAAGAGAACATTCACTCCTTCCTTCTTGAGCGATTCAAGAAGGATCTGCGCACCATTCAGTTCCATACCTCTCTCTCCATAATTTACTGCGCCGCGCGAAGGGCATCCACCCTGTCCGCGAGACGGGTTTTGGCATCAAGTTTTTGCTTCTTGAGATTCTTGAGAGTCTGCTCATCCTCAGGATTGCGAAATGCCTTGGACTCGAGCTTCTCTACCTGCTTGCTCAAGAGAACATGTTCTTCCCATGCTGACTTCAGCTCAGGATCGGATAGATGGGCCTGAATAAAATCCTGATCTTGCTGGTCCATGACGAGTCTCCCGTATTGTATTGGTTACATGCGGCAAAGGCTTTTCCCCTGCCGTGGGAACAGAAAAGAAAGTACGGCTGCGGCGTTCCGGACCGCCTCCGGACTGTCCCCCTCTTCTTCGCAGGGAAGAAGCAGGAGGCAATTCACGACAACATCAGGGGAACAGCCCCTGACCACTATAAATACCTGGACCGCACTGAACGTGCGGTGGCTTATGGCAGAATGAGCTAGACTGCGTGCGCCAGCTGTGTCAGGGAGCGCACTATTATAAGATCGACAAGCTCCAGCCCTATAATGACAGCAACCGGAGACAAATCAACCCCGTTTATCTGCCTCACAACAGGCAACTTCCTTGAAACAAGGGAAAAAACGGGATCCGTCAGCTGGCGGAGGATGCGCACTGCCGGATGATACGGCGACACATTGAACCAAGTAATGATGCAGGCTGCGATCACTACCAGGATATATGCCGAGATAAGCATATGGGCGATATAGCCGACGGCATCAATGATATTGGCAATAACAAACATGTAGTCTCCAAAGACAGGGCCCCGGTGCATTGCAGGGCCACAATGCAAAGATGCCGGACGGCAGAACGCTATTTCAGCCCGATGGCAGATGCGAGATCTGCGTAGCTTTGCGGATGGCAGACGGCCTGCATGGCTGTCCTGGAACCAGGGGCTGCGGCAAAGGGAATGCTGCTGGCCTGGGCGGTCCTGCGATCGACATCGCTGTCTCCCACATACAGGACGCTGCCGGAAGGGACTCCCCACTGGGAGAGGATAAGCCTGGCACCCTCCGGCCTTGGCTTGCAAAAGCCGCATGAGGCAGTCACCACAGGGTCAAAATACGCCGGCATGGACAGAATATCCATAACATCCTGCATGCCTTTCTCTGTGCGATTGGTAAGAACCGCCATCCTGATATCATGATTATGCAAAAGGCGGACAAAATCAAGAAAGCCGGGATAGATTTTTACCAGAGGCATAATCTTTTCACGGTAATTGACAACATTGTTCCGGATGGAGTGCACGGAACTGTGCAGCTTCTCCGGAAGAAGATAGCGCAGGGCCTGGGCAGAAGTAGCCATCAGGCAGTAGCCTTCCTGCTCCTTTGTCATAGGCGGCAGGCCGTAATGCGCAAGGATTATGTTGTAAAACTCCCGGTTGGCTGCGGCTGAATCGATCATCACGCCGTCGCAGTCGAAGATGACGCCTGCGAGGCCCTTGGGAAAAAGCTCTTTCATGTATTCTGCGTGCCAAAATCAGTTGCCGGCAGGCCGGACAATGCGGACAAGGCGCACGGTTCTCTCCGGATCCGCAAAGGCGCTGCCAGGCAGCAGGGATCCGGCTTTCAGGCTCACGCCCTCAAAAGCAAAGCCATCCGGGCAGGGAAGTCCCTGCACAAAGCCAGCCTCAGCGCCAAAGCCTGCATCAGCCAGCTCTTCCGGAACCTTTGTCCATACAAAGACCGTATTTTCAGGTACAAGGACCAGGGCAGCCTCAAGCCACAGGCGCCAGTTTATGCCTTCCCTGTCAGTCTCGTCGTCGAGATCCTCAAACATCGGAATAATGCCTGTGTCAAGCGCTTCCTGCTCGTCGTCCCTGTCGCAGCGCAAATCGCTGCCAATACCGGGCACGCCCTTGTTGATGCTGGCAACGAGCTTGCCGATGTCTGCCAGGTTTTTCTGCTGGTACCAGAACCAGGCCAGCAGGCGCTGCGCCTTTTCACGCTGCGCAGCCTCGTCTTTTTCGGGAGATCCGGACACGGATCCGCCAAGGGCCTGGACATCGTCCAGCTCCTTTTTCAGGCCTGCTTCCTGCTCTTTCTCTTTACGGGACATGACAATGGCCTGGATGGCGTCCCTGCCATGGCTCATTTCAGCTGAAAAGCTTTCCAGCTCCCTTAGGCAGGCACCCATCTCCTTAGGCGTGCACGGCAGATTGTCCGGCTGCCACCTGTCCTGCCCTGCCGCCTCGCACACGGAATCAGGCAGGCCCGGCCAGATGCGCCGCACAAAAGAAAAGCTGTCCTCATGCGCAATTTTCATGCCCGTGCCGTACAGGGCAGGCATCCACAAATACAGATACGGTAATGTTGTTTGGCTGGCTGCCGCACTCATGCTCTTTCCTCCAGCAGGCAAACCCGTTGCAAATCCGGCGTCCGGACTTTGCCACATTGTCCTGCAGCACTAAAAAATAACCATGCCTGGCTAAAAGTCACGCCCCTCGCCAAAGACAACCGTGTTTCTGGACTGGGAGCTGTTGTGGATGCGCCCGGCCTTGCAAAGGCGCACGACGGCCTTCACATATTCCTTGCGCTTGCTTAAGAAAAAGGCCAGCGGCC
>CAVJEZ010000059.1:0-9738 GCA_963648625.1 Odoribacter splanchnicus | reverse complement strand
ACCTTCTGGGAAAGGGAAAAGAAGCCCTGCTCTGCCGATCCGTTAAACCACTGCAAAAGCCACCGCTCCACTGCCAGCATGAGAAAGGCTATAAGCGCCTTGACAAAGAGCGGATTGGAGTAGTCGTAGAACTCGCGGCAGTAGGCCCGGAAGCGTTCCTTTGTCAGGGACCAGGAAAGCTTTCCGCCCTGCTCCCATGTTCCCCTGCCACAGCGGCTTGTCACAATCCAGTAGCCCAGGGCTGTCAGTCCCAGCATGGCATACTGCTGGCAGAAGAGCGTGTAGATGTCGAGATATCCGAGAAAAAAGAGCAGGCACAAGGCACCGACAGCAAGAAGCGAGATGCAGGTGCGCACCATTTCCGAAGGAACTGTGGCTCCTATGCCGTCATTCATGGAACGCATTACCTGGCACCACCAAGTAAGATAGGCCCAGAAAGCGGCAAGCGGAATCAGCCACAAATCCACACCCGGCAGCAGCAGGGTCCCGGCTGACGGGACCGATGCCAGAAGAAGCCCGCACCCGAGCACGATGCAAAGGACGAGGGCGCAGACACGCATATAAAAGGTGATAAGCGTCCCCTCGGTCTGGCGCCTGGACAGGGCATTGTACATGCAGGTGCTTGTTCCCATGTCGAGGAAGCCGGCCATCTGGTAGAAAAGATTGGTGGCAAAGCTGTAGTCTCCGTACAGCTTTGGCCCCAGGGCACGGGGCAGGACAGCCTCCATGGCCAGGTAAACAGGGACGGCCGCAACATTTGCTATCAGCTTGAAAAGATAGCGGCGTGCCAGTGTTGGTGTCTTTGCTTGCATGTCAGTTTTCTTGGAGGGAAGGCGGAATCAGCAGGCATCATCGGGGCCTGGGAGTAAACATTTTCTCCCAGTCAGGCCCGAGCTCTTCTGCGACTGTTTTCTCAAGCCATTCAAGCTCCCTTTCAAGTTTCGCAGCCTTTCTGGCACTGGCTTTATTCTCCCTGCGCACTCTGGCAAGCTTTCTGGCCTGGCTGCCATCCTTTTTTTTGCCAAAGACATCCGGGGCTTTCTCAAGGAATGTCTCCTTCCAGCTCAGAAGAAGCTCAACAGGTATTGCATTCTCCTCTGCAATTGCTGCTGCATCTTTTTCCCCCTCAAGCAGTTCGATGACAAGACCGGCCTTGAAGGCGGCGCTGTAAGTTCTTTCCGTACAGGACATATCTGCATCTCCTAAGATCAATGCTCAGCACAATTCCCGGAACAATGCCAGGCATAACAGCTGCATGGGGACCATATCAGCAAAGACGCCTTCCATAAAGCATCCAGCCGCACGGACCAGCGGGAAGCCCGGATGGGATGATCAAACGGAAAGCCCGGCCATGCAGGACAGACGTACCTGACTGGTATGGCGGGCTTGCGGGCAGAAAAGGGCGGTTGCGAACAAAAAATGGAAGAAGTATAGGTATCCTCCTTAAGGCGTTATCTTTTTAAGGCCGGTATCCTGCCATGCCGGCAAAAAAGCCGGCCTGCCTGACACTGTTTTTCCGGGCGCTGTTATGCCGGCCTGAGCCTCTTTGCTCCGGGACATTCCTGATGCGCCGGATCCCGGACAGGTTCCGGGAACCGGGAGTTCCCGCTTCCCGTTATTCATAAAAGGAAAGAATATTCATGCAGTATTTTATAGTTGGTGCCGGATTGTGGGGTGCCGTTCTTGCCGAGCGTATTGCCACCGTCATGAAGCTTCCGGTCGTCATCATCGAACAAAGGGGCCATATCGGCGGCAACTGCCATTCCTCTCTTGACGAAGAGACAGGCATTGAATGCCATCGCTACGGCTCGCATATCTTCCACACCTCCATCAGGGAGGTCTGGGACTATATAAACAGGTTCGGCTCCTTCACCAGCTATCAGCACAAGGTGCTCATAACCCACAAGGACAGGGTCTACTCCATGCCTGTCAACCTTGGCACCATCAATGCGTACTACAATAAAAACATGCGTCCCGCCGAAGCCGCAGCCTTCCTGAAAGCCGAAATACAGAGGGACTTCATCGCAGATCCCAAAAATCTTGAGGAAAAGGCTATATCCCTTATAGGCAGGCCCTTATACGAGGCCTTTATCAAAGGATATACGCAAAAGCAGTGGGAACACGATCCCAGGGAACTTCCTGCCTATATCATCAGCCGCCTGCCCTTCCGCACGACCTATAACGCCAACTATTTTAACGATACCTGGCAGGGCGTGCCAAAGGACGGCTACTTCACGCTTTTCAAAAACCTTCTGGACAATCCCCTGATTACGGTACAGCTGAATACAAGCTACGAGTCTGTGAAATCGCAGATTCCGGCAGACAGCACAGTCATCTATACCGGCATGCCGGACAAGCTCTTTGACTACAAATACGGCGAGCTTGAATGGCGCTCCCTGCGCTTTGAATGGGAGACCCATCCTGTTCAGGACTACCAGGGCACCACAGTCATGAACTATGCCGACACGGACGTTCCCTATACCCGCGTCCATGAATTCAAGCATTACCATCCGGAACGCACCAAGCCCTTCATGCTGGACAAGACCGTTATCTGCAAGGAATTCTCAAAGACCTACACCAGGGGCGATACGCCATTCTATCCTGTCAACAGCAGCCGCAACAACGAGATGTACAGCAAATACACAGCCGAGGCCGAAGCCATGCCTGGCCTTATTCTGGGCGGCAGGCTTGGCTGCTACCGCTACTGGGACATGGACAAGGCCATAGCCGATGCCCTCAATGTCTTTGAGACAAAAATCCTGAAAAAATCACGGCCCGAATCACTGTAAAGGGTCCAGAAAGACCCCGCACTGCACAGTCCTGTACGGCACAGCCCCCTGATATTTTCCCCTTGGCATCTTCCCCACAGCCTCTTTTTCCTCTCCTGTACTGCTTTGCCCAGAAACTGCCCTCAGATGCCCGGATACTGCTCCCGGACTATGCAGGGCCGGTTCTGTAAAACAGTGCACGGCCAGGACAGCACAGTACCATTCCAAGGTATTTTTCCCTATGAACGACAAACTTTCATCCCTAATGAAATGCGGCCTTGAAAAGGCTCCCCACAGATCCCTGCTCTATGCACTGGGTCTCACCCGCGAAGAAATAGACCGCCCGCTGGTGGGCGTTGTCAATGCCGCTAGCGAGATTGTTCCCGGCCACATGCACCTCGACCGTATCGCCGAAGCCGTCAAGGCCGGCGTCCGCATGGCCGGAGGCACGCCCCTGGAATTTCCTGCCATTGCCGTCTGCGACGGCATTGCCATGAACCACGAGGGCATGCGCTTCTCCCTGCCTTCCAGGGACTACATAGCCGACTCCTGCGAGCTTATGGCCCGTGCCCACGCCTTTGATGCACTGGTCTTTATTCCCAACTGCGACAAGTGCGTCCCCGGCATGCTCATGGCCATGATGCGCCTCAACATTCCCTCAGTGCTCATCTCGGGCGGCCCCATGCTTCCGGGCCATGTCAGCTCCGACAAGACAGCCGACCTCATTACAGTCTTCGAGGCTGTCGGCGGCTTCAAGGCAGGCAAAACAACTGCCGAAGAACTGCAGAAGATGGAGGAGAATGCCTGCCCCGGCTGCGGCTCCTGTGCCGGCATGTTTACAGCCAACTCCATGAACTGCCTTGCCGAGACCATAGGCGTCGCCCTGCCCGGCAACGGCACCATCCCTGCTGCCTACTCGGCCCGCCTGCGCCTGGCCAAGCACGCAGGCATGAAGGTCATGGAACTGCTTGAGAAAAACATCCGCCCCCTGGACATCGTTACCGAGAAGGCTGTCAGCAATGCCATCACCGTGGACATGGCCTTGGGCTGCTCCACCAATACAACGCTGCATCTGCCTGCCATCTTTGGCGAGGCACACCTGCCTATCAGCCTTGACCTTTTTGACAGCATAAGCCGCAAGACACCCAACCTCTGCCACCTTTCCCCCGCAGGGAAGCACTACATGACGGATCTTGACCTTGCAGGCGGCATTCCGGCAGTGATGGCGGAACTCTCTAAGGCAGGCCTCATCAACCTGGACTGCATGACAGTCACAGGCAAGACGGTGCGGGAAAACCTTGAGGAAAGACACGCCCATATTCTCAATCCCGAAGTCATCCGTCCCCTGGACAATCCCTATTCCAAAGACGGCGGCATTGCCATATTGCGCGGCAACATTGCCCCCGACGGCTGCGTCGTCAAAAAGGCTGCCGTGGCTCCCGAGATGCTGTGCCGCGATGTAACGGCCCGTGTCTTCAAGGGCGAGCACCTGGCCATGCAGGCCATACTCAACGGGGAAATCAAGCCAAATGATGCCGTAGTCATCCTCTATGAAGGCCCGCGCGGCGGGCCAGGCATGAGGGAAATGCTCTCGGCCACCGCTGCCATTACCGGCATGGGCCTTGGCAAGGACGTTGCCCTGCTCACTGACGGGCGCTTCTCAGGCGGCACCAATGGTGCGGCCATAGGCCATATTTCTCCTGAGGCTGCCGACGGCGGGCCCATAGGCGTAGTCCGTGACGGGGACATCATTCATATAGACATCCCCGGCCGCAAGCTCGAACTGAAAATCTCCGATGAGGAACTGGCAAAGCGCATGGCTGAATTTGTTCCCGAAAAGACATCCAGCCCCTACGGCATTCTGCGCCGCTATGCAGCCCAGGTTACCTCTGCTGCCAACGGTGCCCGCTTCAAGGAAGTCTAGCCTTTCCACCCGGCTGTACATGCTGTGAGAGGAGTACAGCCGGCTTTAAGGTCCGACACAGAAGAGAGAGCGGGAACAGTCCTCAGTGGACTGTTCCCGCTCTCTAACATTTCTCTGAGGGCAACGAACCCTTTGCAATAAGCAATATTTACTTTGCCCGTTCCTGCAGAACTTCAAGCATGGTCCTTGAAGGGCTCAGCATGCAGGCATCAATATACCCCTGCAAATCCTCATCCGAATTGAGGATGCTTTTGGTCGTATTCTGCAGACGCCTGTTATAGCCGTCAAGCCAGATGATAAAGCCGCTGGCATTCTCCATGTTCATGGCCATGTCAGCGCAGGTGGACTTTTTCGCATTCCAGTCGCCCTGCGGCACAGGGCCTGTCGCACGCATCTGCCGCCAGACATTGATCACAGGCTCATCGGGGCGTTTTTCGCACCACAGAAAAACCTGCCCCAGAAGCACATGGACTGTATCAGGGGAGGCGATGTCCATATTGACATCGGCAGACACATAGCCGTCTATCTGCAGGCCTTCAAAAAGAGGAGGCTGTCCCTGCATCACAGCTTCATTGGTCTGGTATTCGGCACACAGATAGGTGGCAGGATCAATTTTTTCATTGGCTGCCATGGACTGCCCCGGGATACCCAGGACAATAACCAGGGCAAGCAGCAGCAAGCGTACCATAGTGTTTCCCCTGCCCTTATTCATAACGGGAGGCATTGGTGATGATGACCAGATCCACAGGCAGAGCCTCGTGCATGCCCTGGGCCTTGGTTTTCACCTTGGCAATCTTGTCCACGGCATCCATGCCTTCAATAACCTTGCCGAAAACGCAGTAGCCCCAGCCCTGTATGTCCGGGGCGGTGAAATTCAGGAAGTCATTGTCTGTCAGGTTGATAAAGAACTGGGCCGTGGCAGAATGCGGATCCATGGTACGGGCCATGGCAATGGTACCGCGGTCATTGGCAAGGCCGTTGTCGGCCTCGTTTTTGACAGGGGCTTCCGTGGGCTTTTCTTCCATCTTGAAGGTATAGCCGCCGCCCTGGATCATAAAGCCGGGGATCACGCGGTGGAAGATGGTATTCTTGTAAAAGCCGCTGTCCACGTACTTCAGGAAGTTGGCCACCGTATCGGGAGCCTTGTCAGGATAGAGCTCAATAAGAATATCGCCGGAAGTGGTTTCAAGCAAAACGACTGGATTAGCCATACTGTCTCCTCACTATATGCTGCAATGATTAATTAATGTTACTTGATTATTATGCTCTGCCGGATTTACCGGCAGGCGAACGTAATCTGATAAGGCAAAACAAGGTACGCAGAATGTACGCAAAGGAAAGCAGCTTGACAAGACAGCTGTTCCGGGCAAGGTAGCGTATGCTGCTATGCAGAGGCGGGCGGCAGGGCCTGTTGCTTTGGCGGCGGCCTTCAGTATTGCAGTCAGACAGGCATCCCAGCACACAATCCTTATGCTACTCACATCATACTTTCCAAATCCCGATCCTGTACGATCCGCCCTTCTTGCCTGGTACAGAAAGGCAAAGCGGGATCTTCCCTGGCGCAGGGACTGCACGCCCTACAGGGTGTGGATCTCCGAGATCATGCTGCAGCAGACGCAGATGAGCCGCGGCACTGCCTTCTTTGAGAGATGGATGCGCCGCTTCCCTGACCTGCAAAGCCTGGCCGCTGCCTCGGAGGAAGAAGTCCTGCGGGCATGGGAAGGCCTGGGCTACTATTCAAGGGCCAGAAATATCCTTAAGGCTGCCCGGCTCATAGCTGAAAGAGGATCCTTCCCCTGCACTGTCCAGGACCTTTTGAAGCTCCCGGGCATCGGCACCTATACAGCTTCTGCCATAGCCAGCATTGCCTGCAATGCCGACACTGCCTGCGTCGATGCCAACGTGGAGCGTGTCTTAAGCCGCCTCTGTGACTTAGACCTTCCCATACGCTCAAAGGAAGGCAAAACACTTCTGGCAGAACTGGCTCAGGACTTTCTCACAGAAGGCCGTGCTGGTGAGCACAACCAGGCCATGATGGAACTGGGCGCCCTCATCTGCGGCAAAAATCCCCTCTGCCAGAACTGCCCGCTCGGAAGCTGGTGCCTTGCCAGGAAAAACGGCACCGTCCATATGCGCCCCGTCCTTCCTGAACCTTCAAAGCGCATTCCCCTGGACCTTGTCAGCACTATCGTCATCCTTGACGAGCATCTCCTCGATACACATCTCCATGAAGGGCATCCACCTAGACATTACTATGACGGGCATTCCGGCGGGCATCTCCTTCTGCATCCTCCCTGCCAGGCCAGCCTCTATCAGAAAACTCTCAGTCAGCCCCTACTCTGTGTAACAAGAAGGCCTCCCGGCTCTGTCTGGGGAGGCCTCTGGGCCTTTCCGGACGGAAAGCCCATGGATGGCGAGCCATACGAAAAGGCCGCCCTGCGCATCGCACAGAAAGCGACAGGCCTTTCCCTGCGCCTGGTGAAAGCCCTTGCCACGCTCAAAACTGCCTACACAAAGTACAACGTCACCTCGCACTTTTACCTTCTCTGCCCGAACAAACTCCCAGACGGGCATTCAGCTATACTGTCAGCCACATCCTCTGCCGCAGCCGATGCCTGTACCGAAGCCGGTACAGATACCGCAGCCTCTGCCCTGCGCTGGATTGCAGCAGAAGAGCTTCCTACCCTTCCCATGCCGCCCCTGCACAAAAAAGCTGCCCGGCTGCTTTGGAACTGATATCCGGAGCACTGCCGTCTGGTTCCCCGCAATCTGATGCAGCCCTTCCTGCAACACTGCTATTGGGCACACTGCTGTCTGGTTGCTCTTCCCTGCGCACCGCTGTCCCGGCTCACTGTGCACCTGACTCTTTGCAGCCTGGCACACTGCACTGTTCCCCGGCCTGCTGACAGCTCCCAAAAACGCTTTCCCAAAGCAGGCAAAAGCCCCTTCCCACGGCGTAAAATGCCCTGATTTCAGGCCGTAAGCCTCTTGACTTTTACAAGGCATATTTATAAAAAATGGCTTGCGGCATTCTCATTGCCGCATCATCCATTTGAGAACCATCTGGTGTTCACAGAAGGGTGCCCTCCGGGCCCCTTTTTTTTGGCTCATTTTTCAGGGAGCCGGATTTAAGGAGCCTTTTATCAAGGAGTCATAAGAAGTCATAAGGAGTAATTATGACCAACAGCAGCCTGCAAGAAAAACTGCTGCAGCTTGCTTCCCCCGCAGTACAGGCCCAGGGGCTTGAAATCTGGGGGCTGGAAATCACAGACGGCGGCCAGATGCTTGTCCGCCTCTATGTGGAGAAGGCCCGTAGTGCAGATGATGCTCCTGCCGGAGGCAGCAGCGGGGAAGAGGATCAGTCCATTCGGCAGCTTTCAGCCACGGTTGACCAGTGCGAGGCCATATCCCGCCAGTTTTCCCTGGCCCTGGACGCCGAGGATGTCATCGACAGGAAGTATACGCTGGAAGTGTCCACTCCCGGCTTTAACAGGATTTTCTTCAGCACGCAGCAGATGCAGGGCTATACCGGGGACATGGTTGAGGCAAGGATGCCCAATCCCTGGTCTCCCGGGGAGGGCCTTCCGGCCCGCCGCACCTGGAAGGGACGCCTCTTAAGCACGGACCAGGAGTCGTTCACCATTGCTCCGGCCACTGTTGATGCCGATGGCAATGTCACGGACGAGGCACTGCCAGAGGCAAGGATTCCCTTTGACAGGGCGCGCCGCGTCAGCCGCATGCATATTTTTGTCAGGCCGCAGAAGCCCGGCAAAAAGCGCAAACAGCAAACATCCTGAGCACCGTTTCCGCCATGCAGGCAGTGCAGTGTCCTTTGCCAGGCCGGCTTCCCCGGCTGCAGCACAAGGCCCGCATGTAACAGCACCGCCAATGACGGCACACAAAGGACGGCGTACCGGGGATGGATACCATATATAAATTTTAAGGAGGCGGCGCCTCACCCCTTCACGGCAGTGCCATGCAGGGAACTGCGCCGGGAAAGATGAAACCTGACGAACTGAAAAAAGCAATAGACCAGATCTGCGCCGACAAGGATCTCGATTCCGCCATGCTCATCGAGACCCTTGAGGAAGCTGTCAAGTCATCTGTCCTGCGCCGCTATGGCGAGGATATCGAGGTCGAGGTCAACTACAACAAGGATACCGGCGACATTGAGGTATACCAGTTCAAGACTGTCGTGGAAGACAACGACCTCAGCAACGAGGACAGGGAAATAGAGTACAGCGAGGCCGTGAAGCACGATCCATCCGTCCAGATTGAGGACGAGATGGGCTTCCGCATCCCTATTGACGACTTAGGCCGCATTGCAGCCCAGTCTGCCAAGCAGGTCATCATCCAGCGCCTGCGCGATGCCGAGCAGACCAAGATCTACAAGGACTACAAGGAGCGCATAGGCGAGATTGCCTCAGGCACCATACAGCGCCGCGACAAGGGCGGCTGGATTGTCAACATTGACCGCATCGAGGCCATCCTGCCCAGGGACGAACAGATTCCCAAGGAGCATTTCCGGAGAGGCGATACCATCCAGGCCCTGATCACCGATGTCCAGAAGGAATGCCGTGGGCCGCAGATCACCCTTTCCCGCGCCCACAACGACTATATGCGCGCCCTCTTCCGCCGCGAGGTGCCCGAAGTGGACGAAGGGCTGATCCAGATTATGGGCATTGCCCGCGATCCTGGCTCCCGTGCCAAGGTGGCAGTCTTCTCCCGCGAGGCCGGCGTCGATCCCGTGGGCGCCTGCGTGGGCGTGCGCGGGGCACGCATCCAGAACATCGTCCAGGAGCTCCGCAGCGAGCGCATAGACATCGTCATCTGGAGCCCTGACATTGCAACCTATGCCAAGAACGCCCTGGCTCCCGCCCTGGTAAACCGCATTGACATAGACGAGGCCAACAACGTGCTTGAGGTCGTTGTCCCGGACGACCAGCTGACCAACGCCATCGGCCGCAAGGGCCAGAACGTCAAGCTGGCCGCACGCCTCCTGGGCTGGAAGATCGATATCTTTACCGACAGCCGCTACAAGGAAGT
>CAVJEZ010000058.1:0-9760 GCA_963648625.1 Odoribacter splanchnicus | reverse complement strand
CAAAACGGTTTTCCAGCAAGTCCCGTAAAGCCATGCCCATGCCCTTAGCCATGCCCTCAGCTATGCCCTCCTTTCTGCCCTTGGCCATACCCAAATTTATGCCTTGAGCAATATACTGATCTTTCCACTGATCTATATTTTCTGCCAACATAGCGCCTGCCTCCTGCAAAACTGTAAATCAGAGGAAAAATCAGGCATGTGGAACCGTCTGTCCGGGACAATTGGTTCCGGACATATTATTAATTTGGTCAATAACGGCCTGCAGCGACGCAGCCTGGGAGGCAAACAGAAGGCATTTTCTGAGAGCGTCAGAATCAGCAGAATTTTCGATACAGGAAATCACTGAATCAGGCAGGGAGCCAAAACGGTTTTCCAGCAAGTCCCGTAAAGCCATGCCCATGCCCTTAGCCATGCCCTCAGCTATGCCCTCCTTTCTGCCCTTGGCCATACCCAAATTTATGCCTTGAGCAATATACTGATCTTTCCACTGATCTATATTTTCTGCCAACATAGCGCCTACCTCCTGCAAATCCTTAGGTTCAGGAATTTGTTTTTTGAAACCGAAGCTTTGGATAGTCTGATACATCCAGGATGAAAATACCCGTTTGATGGAAGCGTATTTAGGATCCGTAAGATTGTTTAATCTGTCAACTACTTCTTGTATCCTCTCAGGCGTCTGAGCTCGTTCCATTTTTATAACGTCCAGAACAGGTTCCTTGCTCCTGTTCAGACGTTTTTCCGGCAGACTGCCTTCATCAAGCAGAAAATATTGCTGCTTCGGGCAGTATCTTTGCAGAATTTTAGGCAATGGACCGAACAGGGTTGTTACGTCTTGCGGCACCTTCCAGGTATTCTTTCCATTATACAGTACAATAGGTAAAACCGGCGGAAGATTCCCGCCAGTCTCCGGTTGTCCGGCGAGATCTATAAGAAGAAGGGCCGTATAGCTCAGAATACGTAGCGGCATCAATTTGTCCTGCGTGCTCTGAAACTCCAGCATCAGGGCTACATAAAACGAAGAGCCATTTTTCCATCTGATGCGCCAGACTATGTCGTTACTTCGTTCCCTGTCATCGTCCGTTTCATAAGTGCTTGCAATACGTGTGAGAGAAGAGAAGTCTAAGTCGGCAACAAGCTTCTTGGGAACAAACTCCCGTAACAGTGATTCCACCATGACTGGATCGCTGAAAATCGTCTTGTACCTGCGATCGTGCGATGTGCCTTCTATTTTCATGTTGTTATCCTATCTTAGTATATCCTGACGGGCAAGCTGTGCGATGCCGGCTTTTCGCCTGTGCCTGCTGTTATTGTTTTGTCCCTGCAGGCAGCAGACGCAGGGGGGAAAGGAAATTATCCCTGCCGAAAACGCCATTCAGGGCTGCAGAAACAGGCATCCAGCCGCAAGCCGGAAAGGAACATTCCGTGCATGGTTATGTGCACTTTGTCCTGGCAGGCTTACCCCTGAATATCACTTTTCCCGGTATGCTTTATCCTGTCATCTGCGACCTGGGTTATGTCCGCAAAGAACAGTTTTTATTAGAGCGTAAGGAAAAAGTATATTTTGCAGTGCCTTTTTCAGGTCTTGATGTCAGGTTTTGACGGCGGAACAGTCTTCTTTTCCTTTGCTGCTGCCCTGTACAGAAGCCTGCCCGTTCAGCCCTTGTATCTGAGAGCCGGACTGGCCGCATAAGTATGACAGGAGTACGAACAAAAAAAGAAGACAGGGCTTTCCAAGAAAAACCCTGTCTGGAAAATATAGGTATAGTGAAAGAAAAGCAAGTGCCGATTTAGTAGTCGGAACGGTGATGCCTTGAAGAGCGGCGGTGCCTGTACTCCTCGTCATCATCATAGTAGTCATCGTCCCTGTCGTAGCGGCTGCGCCTGCGGTCGTAGTCGTAGTCCCGCTCTGCTTCCTCTTTGTCCATCTGGTGGCCGATAAGCCCGCCTGCAGCGGCACCTATTGCGCCGCCTACTGCCGCTCCGGCCACGGGGTCACGCCAGCCAAGACGGGCAGCGCCCGCTCCGCCGATGGCACCGATGGCTGCACCGGCAGCCATACCCTTGCTCGTATTGCTGTTGCTGCAGCCGGAGCCTGCAAGCAGCCCAATCATAAGGACCGGCACAAGTATCGCTTTTGTCATACGGTATCCTTACTGCTGACTTCCGATGATGCCGCCGGCAATGGCGCCGACGCCGGCACCTGCCAGGGCGCCCCAGCCTGCATAGCCGTTGGCAAGAAGGGCAATGCCTGTGCCTGCTGCAGCACCAAGGACTGCGCCTGTTGCAACGCCTTTCTGGGTATTGCTCATCCCTGAGCAGCCGCTGCCGCCGGCAAGGGCCAGAATCAGAACGCCGAAAAGAACAAACTTTCTCATGGTGTACCCCTCAGGCTTTATTTGCCTTTCGCTGTGTTTGTCTGCGCAGAGACAGGCTGGTGCATAATTTCATGCCACAGCACCTTCATGACATGCCTGTCCAGCTTGTCGGGATGGGCAGCGAACCAGGCATCGATCTTGTGCATGATGTCCACAGGAGCCGTATCCCTGAACGTTGTATACCAGGCTTTCTCAAAGGGAGAGAGTTTTGTCATGTCAAGCTGTTTGCCTGCTGCAGGATGCTTGCTCATGTAGTTTGAGGCTATGGCTGTTTCTATGCCAAGCAAAAAACCCAGTTTGGCATCCTTTGAGGACTGCTGCCACATTTTGCCGGTCAGCTGGTCAACGCGGTGGTGTACGGCATTTTGCTTAGCCGGTGCCGGTGCTGAAGCCGCTTCCTTGGCGTGAGCCGGAACTGCGGCCATCATGCAGGCTGCAAGAAGAAGAGCAGAAAATCGAACCATGGTTCCTCCATTCTGTGGAGCCGGTGAAAACAGGTCTGTACTTTTTTCCTAGCAGGAAACAGAACCTGTGGCAAACAGTATTTATGCCTGCAGGGCCTTCTCTATCATGTCGTGGAAGCGGGAGAAGAGATAGTGGCTGTCATGGGGGCCTGAGGCGGCCTCGGGATGGTACTGCACGCTCATGACATGCTTGCTCGGGCAGTACAGTCCTGACAAGGTGCCGTCATTGAGGTTGACATGGCTGGCCTCGATGTGGGGGCAGCCGTCCAGGACGACGCAGAAGCCGTGGTTGTGCGATGCAATTTCGATATGGCTGGTGGCAAGATCCTTGACCGGATGGTTGGCGCCGTGATGCCCGAACTTCATCTTGGTCGTATGGGCGCCAAGGGCCAGTCCCAGAAGCTGGTGCCCCAGGCAGATGCCAGTGATGGGGAAGGTCTTCATCAGCTCGCGGATGTTTTCAATGACATCGGTCAGCGTGGCAGGATCGCCGGGGCCGTTGGAGAGGAACACTGCCTGGGCGCCGCTCTTGCGGGCCTGCTCTGCCGAAAAGTCCGGCGGAACCATGACAGGGGAGAAGCCTGAGGCAATGAGCTCGCGGATGATGTTCCACTTGATGCCGAAATCATAGACCAGCAGGCGTATGCTCTTGTCGCCTATGAAGGGCAGGCGGCCGTCGCTCTGCGGAGCCACAGTCTTGGGAGCTCCCTTGTACCAGACATAAGGCTCCTTGGGGGCCACGTTGGGCACAAGGTTCTGCCCTTCCATGCGGGGCAGGGCGCGTGCCTTTGCTGTCAGGCTTTCAGGATCAAGATCCTTTGTGGATATCATGCAGCGCATGGATCCGCCATTGCGCAGCTGTATGGTCAGGGCCCTGGTGTCCAGGCCTTCCATGCCCGGCACGCCCTGTTCCATCATGAACTGGGGAAGGCTCTTGGTTGCCCGCCAGTTGGAAGGCTCCTTGCAGCATTCTTTGACAAGCAGGGCACGCATGTGGATGCCGGAGGATTCCATATCCTCGTCATTGATGCCGTAGTTGCCGATGAGAGGGTAGGTCAGGCAGACAAGCTGGCCGCAGTAGGAAGGGTCGGTCAGGACTTCCTGATAGCCGGTCATGCCGGTATTGAAGATGACCTCGCCGCCTGTTTCAAATTCTCCGGTGAAGGATCTGCCTTCCAGCGTGAACCCGTTTTCCAGGGCAAGAAGTGCTTTCATACTCATTCTCATATCACCCCGCCAAGGGGAGGGGGACAGCCTGCCGGCTGCCCCTTGGGATACATTCTTTATATATTGCTCGGGAAAAGTGCTCTTAAAAAGTGAGCTTTGCCACTTTTAGCGCGCATCCTCCGGAGGACGCGGCCCGGAGTGGGAGGCATAGTATTCCTGCAGGCTCTTGACGCTTATTTTCTTGCCCCTGACAGCGCCTATGGCGCAGGCTGTGGCCCTTGCCCCCTGAATGGTGGTGCAGCAGGGGATCTCGTACTGCAGGGTTGTGCGGCGTATTTCCTTGCCTGCATAGGTGGTGCTCTTGCCTGAAGCCGTGTTCACGACAAGATCGATTTCATGGTTGATGAGCTTGTCCACAACGTTGGGACGGCCTTCCTGCACCTTGAGAACAGTCTCGACTGTGAGCCCTTTCTCTCTCAGCATGGCCGCTGTGCCGCGTGTGGCGCAGAGCTTGAAGCCAAGGTCAGCATACATGCGGGCGATGTCCACAAGATCTTCCTTGTCCCTGTCATTGACAGACAGGAAGACCGTGCCCTTTTCAGGCAGCTTGTCGCCTGCTGCAATCTGGCTCTTGAGGAAGGCTTCGGCAAAGTTGGGGCCCATGCCCATGACTTCGCCGGTGGAGTGCATCTCGGGTCCAAGAATAATGTCCACATTGGGGAAGCGGTTGAAGGGCATGACGGCTTCCTTGACGCAGGTAAAGCCGCCCTTTCTCCTGCTCCAGGGATCGAGCTCGTCCAGTGTCTTGCCCAGCATGACCTGGGTGGCCATGTAGGCCAGGGGCACGCCCGTGGCCTTGGACACAAAGGGCACTGTGCGCGAGGCCCTGGGATTGACTTCGATGATGAAGAGCTCGTTGCCCCTGATGGCAAACTGGATGTTCATCAGGCCTATGACCCTGAGCTCCCTGGCAAGAGACTCGGCCTGCAGGGCAATGAGGGAGACGTGGTCGTAGCTTAGGGAGTAGGGAGGCAGCACGCAGGCTGAGTCGCCTGAATGGATGCCGGCTTCCTCGATATGCTCCATGATGCCTGCTACATAGACTTCCTTTCCGTCGGAGAGGACGTCAACGTCCACTTCGATGGCATGCTGCAGGAACTGGTCGATGAGGATGGGATGCTCGGGGCGTTCCGGAACCTGCTCATGGAAGTAGTCCACAAGCTCTTCCTTGTCATAGACAACGGCCATGGCCCTGCCGCCCAGGACATAGGAGGGACGCACCATGACAGGATAGCCCACCTTTTCAGCCACGACAGCGGCCTCTTCAAGGCTCATGGCCGTGCCGTTGCGGGCCTGCTTCAGGCCCAGCTTGTCAATAAGCGCCTGGAAGCGCTCGCGGTCCTCGGCCCTGTCAATGGCATCAGGGGATGTTCCCAGGATGCGCACGCCTGCGCGCATCAGGGGCACGGCCAGGTTCAGCGGGGTCTGGCCGCCGAACTGCACGATGACGCCCTCGGGCTTTTCAGCCTCGATGATGTTCATCACGTCTTCAAAGGTCAGGGGCTCGAAGAAGAGGCGGTCAGACGTGTCGTAGTCAGTGGACACGGTTTCCGGGTTGGAGTTGACCATGATGGCCATGATGCCGGCATCGCGCAGTGCAAAGGAGGCGTGGCAGCAGCAGTAGTCAAATTCAATGCCCTGGCCTATGCGGTTGGGTCCGCCGCCAAGGATGACGACCTTGCGCTTCTCGTCCACCTTCATTTCGTTGCCTGTCTCGTAGGTGGAGTAATAGTAGGGCGTATAGGCCTCAAACTCGCCGGCACAGGTATCGACCAGGTAGTAGGTCGGGGCAATGCCCAGGCTCTTGCGCAAGTCCCTGACGTCGCTTTCAGGACGCTTCCACATTTCTGCCAGCTGGCGGTCGGAGAAGCCGTATTCCTTGGCCTGGCGCATAAGCGTGGCCAGCTCCGGGTTCAGGGCTGTCATGTCGTTGCCTATGCCGAAATCGCGTATGGCTGTCTCCATGTGCACGATGTCCAGCATCTGGCGCAAAAACCAGGGGTCAATGCCTGTCAGCTCATTGAGCTCTTCGACGCTCATGCCCTGCAGCATGGCCTGGCGCAGGGCAAAGATGCGCTTGGAATTGGGCGTGCGCAGCAGCGGCACAAGCTCTTCCTTGCCAGGCAGCTCATGGCGGAAGTTGAAGCCCAGGCCAGTGGCGCCGATTTCCATGGAGCGCAGGCCCTTTTGCAGGGCTTCCTTGAAGGTCCTGCCAATGCTCATGGCCTCGCCCACGCTCTTCATGGACGTGGTGAGCGCGTCCTTGGCGCCGGGGAATTTCTCAAAGGTAAAGCGGGGAATCTTGACGACGCAGTAGTCGATGGCAGGCTCAAAGCTGGCTGCCGTTTCCCTGGTGATGTCGTTGCGCAGCTCGTCAAGCGTGTAGCCTACGGCAAGCTTGGCAGCTATCTTGGCAATGGGGAAGCCGGTTGCCTTGGAAGCAAGAGCCGATGAACGGGACACGCGGGGGTTCATTTCGATGACCACCATGTCGCCGTTGGCGGGATTGATGCCGAACTGCACGTTGGATCCGCCTGTCTCGACGCCAATCTCGCGCATGATGGCAATGGTGGCGTCACGCATGCGCTGGTACTCGACGTCTGTCAGCGTCTGGACAGGGGCGACGGTGATTGAGTCGCCTGTATGCACGCCCATGGGGTCGAAGTTTTCAATGGAGCAGACGATGACGACGTTGTCGTTCTTGTCGCGCATGACCTCCATTTCCATTTCCTTCCAGCCGATGACGCTCTGCTCGATCATGACCTCGGAAACGGGAGAGGCAGCAAGGCCGCGCTGGGCTACCGCCTCCAGGTCCTCAAAGTTGTAGGCAATGCCGCCGCCTGTGCCGCCAAGGGTAAAGGCAGGGCGCACAATGAGGGGGAAGGGCAGTGTCTTGCCAAGCCTGCGCACATCCTCCATGGAACGGGCGATGCCTGACTGCGGCACTTTCAGCCCTATGCGCTCCATGGCCTCCCTGAAGAGCTCGCGGCTTTCGGCCTTTTCGATGACGTGTTCGTCGGCGCCTATGAGCTCGACGCCGAACTTGTCCAGGACCCCGCGCTTGTAGAGGGCAAGGGCCGCATTGAGGGCCGTCTGTCCGCCAAGGGTGGGCAGGATGGCATCGGGCCGTTCCTTTTCCACAATGGCTGCCAGAGACTGGGGCTCAATAGGCTCGATATAGGTGGCATCCGCCATGGCCGGATCGGTCATGATGGTGGCCGGATTGGAATTGACAAGAACGACTGTGTAGCCTTCTTCTTTGAGGGCTTTGACAGCCTGGGACCCCGAATAGTCAAATTCGCAGCCCTGGCCGATCACGATGGGGCCGGCGCCGATGACGAGGATCTTGTGCAGGTCAGTGCGTTTTGGCATGAGCATTCCCTATGGTTGAGGTGCTGTGCGGGCTGCTGGGCAGTCAATTCCGCGCATACGATATGGTGAAAGCAGGCCGGTTTCGTGGCTCAGCCGCCGTCCGGGGCGGTGCCAGTCTCTCCTGCCGGCAGACTAGTGTATTCCCTAAACGATTTATGATAAGGATGAGTGCGAATTATTGTCAAGGTATTGATAAAATGTTTTTGCAATGCAGTATTTTTTGCCGGCAGCGAAAACAGCTTTTTGTACTCTGCCTCTGGCCATTAAGATATTCCTTTCCGGACTGATACAGCATGATTTTGTGATGAACCTTGCCTGCCATGCCTTTTTATGCAGCGCCGGTTTGTCCGCAGAAAGCAGACAAAAAAGCCCCGCCTTCTCCTCATGTATGGAAAAGGCGGGACTGTATGCAAAAGTACAATACAAACTGCATTAAGGCTGTATGGCCCTACTTTGTCTCGGCAAGATGCTTCTTGGCCCTGGCGTACTGCATCAGGCGCAGGGAGTGCAGGCGGATAAAGCCGGCTGCGTCATGATGATCGTAGTCGCTGTCCTCAAAGGTGGCCAGTTCCTTGTTGAAGAGGGAGAAGGGGGAGGTGCGGCTTAAGGGCCAAACGCCGCCCTTGTACAGCTTGGCCGTAACCGAGCCGGTCACCATTTCCTGGGCCTTGTCCATGAAGGCCTGCATGGCTTCGCGCTCGGGGCTGAACCAGTAGCCGTCGTACACGGCTTCGGAATAGGGCACTGCCAGCTGGTTGCGGATGGAAAGCACGTTGCGGTCAAGGCAGAGGCCTTCCAGATCCTGGTGCAGGATGTAGAGGATGGTGCCGGCCGGGTTTTCATAGACGCCGCGGCACTTCATGCCCACATAGCGGTTTTCCACGATGTCGGAGCGGCCGATGCCGTGCTTGCCGCCCAGAATGGCCAGCTCGTGCACGATTTCGTAGGGGGACATCTTCTTGCCGTTGATGGCAACGGGATTGCCCTTCACAAAATCGACGGTGATGATTTCAGGCTCATTGGGAGCTTCTTCAACGGGCACGCAGCGTTCGTGGCAGGACTTGTCGGGAGCAAGGCCGGGATCCTCAAGCTCGGAGCCCTCAAAGCTCGTGTGCAGCATGTTGGCGTCCATGCTGTAGCGCTTGGCGCCGCTGGAAATCGGAATGCCGTTGGCATCGGCAAAGGCATTGAGGGCCGTGCGGCTCATGAGGTCCCATTCGCGCCAGGGAGCGATGACCTTGATGGCAGGATCAAGGGCCTTGGCGGAAAATTCAAAGCGCACCTGGTCGTTGCCCTTGCCGGTGGCGCCATGGGCAATGGCATCGGCGCCTTCCTTGTGGGCAATGTCCACAAGGGCCTTGGTGATGATGGGACGTGCAATGGATGTGCCCAGCAGGTACTTGTTTTCATAGAGGCCTGCAGCGCGCAGCATGGGGAAGTAGTAGTCCCTGGCCATTTCCTCGCGCAGGTCCATGACATAGGCCTTGGTTGCGCCTGTCTTGTAGGCTTTTTCCTCTACGCCGCTCAGATCCTCGGGCTGGCCCAGGTCTGCAGTCATGGTGATGACTTCGCAGTTGTAGGTGTTGATGAGCCATTTCAGAATAACGGATGTATCAAGGCCGCCGGAGTAGGCGAGTACGACCTTTTTGATATTTGCCATGTGTTTCCTTCCTTAAGTGGACAGGGCTTTGCGCCCATATTCAGATATAAGCGAGCCTTGCGGCCGTTATTTCCAGAAAATCTTGATGAGGTTGGTGCCCTTGTTGGTTACCTTGCCGGCATCGCGGTGCATGCCGGCCGTGATGACGCAGCAGTCGCCGGGGCGGAATGCCGGATTGTCCCTGATGAAGTCCTCGGCCCTGTCCAGGTGGCTCGGGCTCTCATCCTCAACCAGAACAGGGATGACGCCCCAGGAATAGTTGAGATACTTGACTGCCGACTTGTCCGGCGTCAGGGCAAATATTTTCTGCTCAGGCCTGAAGTTGGCCACCTTGCGGGCAGACTTGCCGCTCAGGCTGTGTATGACAAAGGCCTGGGCGCGCGCCTTCCTGGCCAGGAGGCAGGCTGAATAAGCAAGATAGGACGGGATGTTGCGGCGGTCGGGCTCCTCTATCTTGCGGCTTTCTATCAGAAGCTCTTCGGCTTCGTTGGTGATATTGCGCATGTAGCGCACCGTTTCGACAGGGAACTTGCCCATGGCCGTTTCCTCGGACAGCATGACGCAGTCCGCACCATCGAGCACGGCATTGGCCACGTCCGTCGTTTCGGCCCTGGTGGGGGACGGGGAATTGATCATGGAGAGCAGCATCTGCGTTGCCACAA
>CAVJEZ010000057.1:0-9770 GCA_963648625.1 Odoribacter splanchnicus | reverse complement strand
TTACATAGGGGCTTGACGCAAAGGCGTGAGCTTGTTAAAAGTTTCTCAAGACTAAGGCGGAATACCCTCTGACAGATGTATGCTGTCAGTGAGTTTTCGCTTAATCTGTTGCGAGATCCAATATCAACACTTCAATTCCTCTGGAGGAACGGTATGCCTACGTATGTTGATCCGTCAAAATGCGACGGTTGCAAAGGCGGCGAAAAGACGGCCTGCATGTACATCTGCCCCAACGATCTTATGATCCTGGATCCCGATGCCATGAGGGCCTACAACCAGGAGCCCGATGCGTGTTGGGAATGCTACTCCTGTGTCAAAATCTGCCCTCAGGGCGCCATCACGGCTCGTCCCTATGCAGACTTTGCTCCTATGGGTGGCACATGTATCCCCATGCGTTCTGCTGACTCCATCATGTGGACCGTTAACTTCCGTGATGGCAGCACCAAACGCTTCAAATTCCCCATCCGTACAACTCCTGAAGGCTCCATTAAGCCTCTCGAAGGCTGGAAGGCCACGGGTACCCTGGAAGACGAGCTGTTCTACACCGAGAAAGAGCTTGCTAAGCCCCAGGCTCCCATGATGAAGAAGTTTGACGTTACTGAGCCCGACAAGGCCCAGATCTTCTAATCATTCTTTGATAAACGACAGTTTATATCTTCATCATATTTAGGAGTTATTACTATGCCTATGATCCCTGTTAAGGAAGCGCCCCGCGGCGTTGCCATTTCCGAACCCACCGTTAAAGAACATGACGTTGACCTGCTGATCGTTGGCGGTGGCATGGGTGCCACCGGTGCAGCTGTTGAAGCCTGCTACTGGGGCGATCCTCTGAAGACCAAAATCCTCGTTGTTGACAAGGCTTCCCTGGAGCGTTCCGGCGCTGTGGCCCAGGGCCTTTCCGCCATCAACACCTTCCTGGAAAACAACACCGCTGACGACTACGTCCGCATGGTCCGCACCGACCTTATGGGTCTGGTCCGCGAAGACCTCATCTTCGACGTAGGCCGTCACGTTGACGACTCCGTCAAACTGTTTGAAGACTGGGGCCTTCCCATCTGGGTTAAAGCCGATGACGGTGTCCACAACCTCAACGGTGCCCAGGCCAAAGCCGCTGGCAAGTCCATCCGCAAGGGTGACGCCCCCGTGCGTTCCGGCCGCTGGCAGATCATGATCAACGGTGAATCCTACAAGTGCATCGTCGCTGAAGCCGCCAAGAACGTGCTCGGCGAAGACCGCCTGCTGGAGCGCGTGTTTGTCGTGAAACTGCTTCTCGACAAAAACACCCCCAACCGTATCGCTGGTGCCGTGGGCTTCTCCACCCGTGAGAACGTTGTCCACATCTTCCGCTCCAACGCCATGATCGTTTGCTGCGGCGGCGCCGTGAACATCTACCGTCCCCGTTCCACCGGTGAAGGTATGGGCCGCGCCTGGTATCCCGTTTGGAATGCCGGTTCCACCTACACACTCTGCGCTCAGGTTGGCGCCGAGATGACCATGATGGAAAACCGCTTCGTGCCCGCCCGCTTCAAGGACGGCTACGGCCCCGTGGGTGCCTGGTTCCTGCTGTTCAAAGCTAAGGCCACCAACGCCAAGGGTGAAGACTACTGCGTGACCAAGAAGGACATGCTCGCTCCTTACCAGAAGCGCGGCTATGCCACCGGCAAGGTTGTCCCCACCTGCCTGCGTAACCACATGATGCTCAGCGAAATGCGTAACGGCTTTGGCCCCATCTACATGGACACCAAGACCGCCCTGCTGAACACCTTCGCTACCCTCAACGAAGAAGAGCAGAAGGACCTCGAGTCCGAAGCCTGGGAAGACTTCCTCGACATGTGCGTTGGCCAGGCCAACCTGTGGGCTGCCACCAACACCGCTCCTGAAAACCGCGGTTCCGAAATCATGCCCACCGAGCCTTACCTGCTCGGCTCCCACTCCGGCTGCTGCGGCATCTGGACCTCCGGACCCGACGAAGAGTGGGTTCCCGAGGAATACAAAGTGCGCAGCACCAACGGCAAGGTCTACAACCGTATGACCACCGTTGAAGGCCTGTTCACCTGCGCTGACGGCGTGGGCGCTTCCGGCCACAAGTTCTCCTCCGGCTCTCATGCTGAAGGTCGTATCGCCGCTAAGGCCGCCATCCGCTACATCCAGGACCACAAGGACTTCAAGCCCGAACTGGCTGTCAGCGCTGACGAACTGAAGAAGGAAGTGTACGGTCCTTACTACACCTTCGTGGAGAACAAGGACGTGTCCACGGATCCCGTGGTCAACCCCAAGTACATCTCCCCCCGCAACTTCATGATGCGCCTCATCAAGTGCACCGATGAATACGGCGGCGGTGTTTCCACCTACTACATGACCTCCAAGGCCCTGCTTGACACCGGTTTCTTCCTGCTCGGTATGCTGGAAGAAGACTCTGCCAAACTGGCTGCCCGCGACCTGCATGAACTGCTCCGTTGCTGGGAAAACTACCATCGTCTGTGGACCGTCCGTCTGCACATGCAGCACATCGCCTTCCGCGAAGAAACCCGTTACCCCGGTTTCTACTACCGTGCTGACCACATGGGCATCGACGACGCTGCCTGGAAGTGCTTCGTGAACAGCCGCTTCGATCCCGCCACCGGCGAGACCAAGGTGTTCAAGAGAGCCTACTACCAGATCATCCCTGACTAATTCCAACTGACGAATAATTTTGGGGGGAGAATCTCCTTTAGGGGTTCTCCCCCCTTTTTAACAATTTTTGCAAAATGCCCCGTGCCAGAGCACAGGGACAGGCAGAATTGTATGTAAAAAAGAGTCGGGTGCGAACGGCTTGAAGCAGCTGTCCGGACCCGATGAGGGCGTTATGGACACGCCCGCAATAGTACATGTTCTGGACTATTGCCAAAAACGGGGGTATGCCCCCGTGAAACCTCGTGCGCAAGCGCGAGGTTGTTCATCGTCATAAACGTAGGAGGCTATCTAGGATGTCCAGCGCCATTCTCGTCGTCGGTGGTGGCTTCGCCGGTTTGACTGCCGCCATTGAAGCTGCGGAGCTGGGACACGACGTTTACATCGTCGAAAAAGCGCCGTTCCTGGGCGGACGCGTTGCCCAGCTCAATAAATATTTCCCAAAACTTTGTCCCCCCTCCTGTGGTCTGGAAATTCAGTTCCAGCGCATCAGGAACAATCCCCGCATCAAATTCTTTACTCTTGCCGAGGTAACAAAATTAACCGGCAGCAAGGGAAACTTCACAGCCGAGGTCACGCTGAAGCCCCGCCATACGGCGCCGCATTCAGTGGATCTGGGCTTTTTTGCCTCAGGCCTTAAAGGTAAGGCGACGAATGAGTTTGAATTTGGCCTTGCAGACCGCAAGCCCTTGTACAAATCAACTCCTTTTGCCTTCCCGAGCCGCTACGTCCTGGATACCAAAGCACTGACTGCTGAAGACAGAGCCAAGGTTGCTACCAACAAGTTCCTCAATCTTGACGAACAGGAAAAGAAGATTGAGCTGAAGGTCGGCGCAATTGTCGTTGCCACAGGCTGGCAGCCCTACGCCGTGGAAAACCTGCTGAACCTTGGTGCAGGATGCGTGAAGAACTGCGTGACCAATATGCAGTTCGAGCGTATCGCCTCCCCCTACGGCCCCTTCAAGGGACAGGTCGTCCGTCCTTCCGATGGCAAGGCACCCAAGCGTGTTGCCTTTGTGCAGTGCGCCGGTTCCCGTGACCAGAATCACCTTAACTACTGCTCCTACGTCTGCTGTATGGCTTCCATCAAGCAGTGCCAGTACGTTGTCGAGGCTATGCCCAATGCCCACTGCGATGTGTACTACATCGACCTGCGTACTCCCGGCCGCTATGTGAAGGTTCTCGACAAGGTCAGAAATTCCGGCAACGTGACGTTCATCAAGGGCAAGGTTGCCAATGTCGAGCAGATTGAAGGCGACCGTGTGCGCATTCAGGCAGAAGACGCCGTGCGTGGCGAGAAACTGACCATGGACTACGATATGGTCGTTCTGGCTACCGGCATGCGTCCCACCCTGGCCACAATGCAGACTGCTCTTCCCGTAAGGCTTGATGAGGAAGGCTTCATCGCCGGCGGCGAGGAAGAAGGCATCTTTGCAGCCGGTTGCGCCTTAATGCCCCTTGATGTGACCCGTACTGCGCAGACCGGCACTGCTGCTGCCCTTAAGGCAGTGCAGCTTGTGGAAGGGAGGTAGGCGGCATGGCCACCAAAATAGGTGTTTATTTTGATGCCGCCAATATTGGCGGCGGACTTGATATCGACGTTCTGGAAGAAGGCCTGAAGAAAAAGTTCTCTTCCGAATGCCCTGTTGTCAAAAAATTTGCTGTTCTCGCCGATAATGCCGATGCCATTCGTGCCGACATTGAGGCCGAGGGACTTGACGGCGTGCTGATCGTAGGCCCGTCTCCCCGCCAGGACGTTGAAATTTACCGTTTCCCCGTCCTGACTGAATACGTCAACCTGCGCATGCATGCCGTGCTTTCCTATGAAGAGCCCGACGGCAGCCATCCCGAGCCTGGCAAGCCCGCCAGCGCCCTGCTGACGCAGATTGCAACCGACTACATCAACATGGGCGTGGTCAAGCTGCTCAAAGGCAATCTTCCTGATTCCGCAGCCCTGGAGAACGGCGTGCACCGCATCCTCGTTGTCGGCGGCGGCTTTACAGGCCTGACAGCTGCCAATGAGGCTGCCAAGAGCGGCTATGAAGTTGTGCTGGTTGAAAAAGCAGATGTCCTTGGCGGCGCCTGCAACAACATCCCCACGGCTTCTCCCCTGCACAGCCCCTGGGAAGACAAGGAAGCAGTTGATATTTCCGGACGTATTGCCCAGGTCAAGTCCAATCCCAAAATCCAGATTTTCATGTCTTCCACTGTTGCCAAGCTGGAAGGCCAGCCCGGTGAATACAAAGTCACCCTGAACACCCCCAAGGGCGAAGAGACAATGGAAGTTGGCTCCGCTGTTGTGGCCTGCGGCTGGACTGCCCTTGACAGCAAGTACCTGGAAAGCATGGGCCTTGGCGTTTCTCCCAGGGTTATGACCTCTGCCGAATTCGGCAAGAAGTTCCTGGCCGGCGAGATTGACGCCCGCCGCATCGCCTTTGTCCTCGACACCACCATCGCTGAAGAAGTGATGCTGAAACAGGAAGCCGAGGAAAAGGCCGCTGCCGAAGCTGCAGCCCAGGAAGCAGAAGCCAATCCCGCTCCTGCTGAGGAAGAAGGCGCCGAAAAGCCCGGCTACGTCAAGAAGAGCCTCGAAACCATCAACCACCTGCGCTATTCCAACGCCGTCAATGCTGTGGGCATGCTCCGCCTCGCCAATGAAGTGTGCGAGAAGAGCAACGATGTGACCCAGTGCTACGTGCTCTACAAGGATATGGTGGTGCCCGGCATCCTGGAACGCTTCTACAAGAAGATGCAGGACCGCCTGGGCCTGATGATGACCAAGGCAGAAGTGACCGGTATCAAGGATACAGGCGATCATGTTGTCGTGAGCTGTGAAAAGACCCTGCTCGGCATGGACTTTGATCTTGACTGCGACCTGGTTGTCCTGCCCACAGGCCTTGTTCCTGTCTCTGCCAAGGAAGCCATCATGCAGTTCCAGTATCGTCAGGGACCCGAGTTCCCCGACCTTGAGCTCTTTGACGGCTACCTGGATTCAAACTACGTCTGCTTCCCCTACGAGACACGCCGTACAGGCGTCTATGCAGCCGGCTGCGTGCGTCAGCCCATGACCCTTGACGGGTGCCTGCTTGATGCCCGCGGTGCAGTGCTCAAAGCCATCCAGGCCATTGAATGCGCCGAGCACGGCGTGGCAGTTCACCCCCGTTCCGGTGACCATACCTATCCCGTGTTCAACTTCGTGCGCTGCACACAGTGCAAACGCTGCACGGAAGAATGTCCCTTCGGCGCACTGGATGACGATGAAAAGGGCACGCCCAAGCCGAATCCCGGCAGATGCCGCCGCTGCGGTACCTGCTTCGGTGCCTGCCCCGAGCGCGTTATTTCCTTCGCCAACTACAACATTGACCAGATCGGCTCCATGATCCGCGAAGTCAATGTTCCCAAGGACTTCAAGGCCGAAGGTCCCCGTATTCTTATCCTCGCCTGCGAAAACGACGCCTATCCTGCCCTGGACATGGCTGCCATGCAGGGACACACCTGGAGCCCCTACGTGCGCATCATTCCCGTGCGCTGCCTTGGTTCTGTCAACGCCATCTGGATTTCGGACGCCATGTCCAAAGGCTATGACGGCGTTATGCTCCTTGGCTGCAAGTACGGCGATGACTATCAGTGCCACTTTGTAAAGGGTTCCGAGCTGTGCGCCCGCCGCAAGGTGAATATTGCTGAAACCCTCAACCGTCTCGGCGTCCAGCCTGAGCGTGTCGAGCTGTTTGAACTGGCCATTGATGAAGCCGACCGCGTTACGGATATGATTGACGGTTTCGTCAAGACCATTGAAGAGATGGGTCCCAACCCGTTCAAGGCCATGTAGGAGGAAGGCAGAATGGCTAAAGTTACCCTTACGCCAGACTCTGGCTTTACCAGAGAACTTATGGAAGCGGGCGGGGAGTCACTGAAAAAATGCTATCAGTGTGCCACCTGCGCCGTGGCCTGCCCCATGGCTCCTGCCAACCAGCCCTATCCCCGCAAGGAGATGGTGTGGGCTTCCTGGGGCCAGAAAGACAAGCTGATGAGCGACCCCGACATCTGGCTTTGCCACAACTGTGGCAACTGCGCCGAGCTCTGCCCTCGCGGAGCCAAGCCTGCCGATGTTATGAGCGCCGCCCGTAACGTTGTGTACAAAAACCTGGTTGGTCCGGCCAAATTCGGCGAGTGGATGAGCTCCCCGAAAGGCCTGCCCATCCTGTTCCTTATCCCCGCCGTGCTGTGGTTCATCATCTGGGCCATCCGTGCTGCCTGCGTGGGGGCATGGTTCCCAAGAGTAGATGCTGCTGGCAATGTCTTGACAGATGGTACTGGCACAATAGTCTTTGGCAAAATCTTCTTTGGTGACTACACCATTGACCCCATTTTCATGCTGACATTCTTTACAGCCCTCTACATCCTCATCAAGGGATGCATTAGGCTGTGGAAGGAATTCGGCAAGGGAACAGACAAAGTTCTTACCCTGGGACCCAAGAAGCCCTGGTACATTCACCTTGTGTGCATGCTCTGGGAAGAAATCGGTACCCACAAGAAGTTTGAAGAATGCGAAATGGGCCCCAAGACCGGCCAGCCTGAAAATTCCCGCAAGTTCGGTCATATGTGCATGATAGTGGGCTTTGTCGCACTGGCTTTCGTGACAGCCGTTGTGGCTTTCCTGCACTGGGGCGGATATGTCTTCCCCGCCATTTTCATGCATACGCCCATGCATCTGTATAATCCCATCAAGATTATTGCCAACGTGGGCGCCATTGCTCTGTTTGTTGGCCTCGTTGTGCTCACACTTCGTCGTAAGCGTCTTAATGCCAAATTCACCAGCTCCAACTACCATGACTGGTACCTGCTGGGAATTATCTGGGCCGTTGCCCTTACCGGCATGTTCGCCCAGTTCTTCCGTCTGGCTGACGCTGTGCACTGCGCCTTTGTAGTGTACTACCTGCACCTGGTTTTTGTCTGGATGCTCTTTGCCTACCTGCCTTGGTCAAAGCTCGGGCATCTTGCGTACCGCACCACAGCGCTTCTCTTTACGCGCATGTATGGCCGCGGGTAAGCCGTAATTTGCTAACGACGTAATTCTCGAGCATTTTCGAGGAGGAACCTACAATGTCTGATTCTGAACGTAAACTCTTCCCGATCGAGACTGTTGTTGCTCTGATCAATGGCAAACAGGACGTCGATCTCAAAGAAATAGCCGGATATATCACAGGCCGTTCAATTGTGTGCGACAAGATGGCTGCTGCCGTGGCTCCTTTCGCCGCTGCCTGGGTATCCCGTCTGTATCCCGATATGGCCACCCTTATCTGGGACGAAAAGGACGGCACATGGCCTGCCTTTGTAGCCCGCTGCGGCTACACCCTCGGCAGCAAGGTTTCCATGCCTGTCATGGGCGGCCCCCTGCAGGCCAGCTGCGCTGCTGTTCTGGACGCTATGACCGCCATGCACGATGAAGGCGAAGCCCTGAAGAAGCAGGTGGAAGAACTGACCGCCCAGGTCGAAGCCCTGAAGCCCCTGGAAGGCAAGCTGAAGGAAGCCAACACCCGTGCTGACAAGCTTGACGACCAGCTGAAGGCTGCCAAGAAGGATATGGGCGCCCTGCGTCGCCAGACCCTGGAATTCGATGGCAAGATTGCCGTTGACGAAAAGGAACTGCAGGAAGTTATCAAGTCCGCCATCAAGGCTAACCTCAAGACCATCAGGATCGGTGGCGGCGCTGCTGCCGGTGCCGCCGGCGCTGCTGCCGCAGATGCTGCTGACGATTTTGGTGCAGCCGCTCCTTCCGGCGATGAGTTCGGTTTTGGCGAAGGTGCTGGTTCCAAGGACGAATTCGGTTTCTAGTTCATACGCTGGCTAGAAATACGTCCTGGTCCCAACGTGCAAACTTTCATGACGCTCCAGACGAGAGGATGTTATGGCTAATTTGAAAGAAGAAGTTGAAGCTTTGCGCGCCATTGCCGCACAGCTCACTGCCCAGGTAGAAGATCTCAAGCCTCTGGAAGGCAAGCTTGCTGCTGCCCTCAAGACCATTGATGAACTGAACGCCACCATTGCCGACCAGAAGAAAGAGCTCGGCACTCTTCGCGGCCAGGTTGCCGGTTTCAAGGGCAAGCTGCCCATTGATCAGGAAGAGCTTCAGGACCTCATCAAGGACACAATCAATGAGTCCTTCAAGGACGTGAAGATTGCCATGCCCGGCGTTGCCGGTGAAGCTGGCGATTTCGCAGGCGATGATTTCGCAGAAGAAGGTGCCGGCGAGGCTGCCGCTCCTTCCGGCGATGAATTTGGCTTCAGCGAGTCCGGCAAGGATGAGTTTGGTTTCTAAGCCTTTTGCTTAAACTGAAAAGATTAAGGCGGTCCTGCGCAAGCGGGGCCGCCTTTTTCATTGCTGTGCAAAGTTTGGGCGTGAAGTCTCTGTCCTGCCATGCAAATACGGGCTAGCCCATCCTGATGCAATGGAGTAGACTGAATTTCAGGATAATTTTCGTATATGTTTAGCCCTGACGGAGGATACGATGGAATCAGGTACTACTTTAAGCAGAGAGGAGATCCTGAACAGGCCTGCCTCTATTATAGCTCCTGGGCAGCAGGTCCGGCAGATGATGGAGCAGACATTTGTCGATGAAGACCAGGCCTGTAGAAGGCTTGGTCTCAGCCATGAGGAACTGCACAGCTTTTATGACGGCCTTCATCCTGTGGACAAGGAGCTCGCTTTCAGGCTGAAGGAAGTAACAGGCTCCCCAGCCTCCTACTGGCAGAATTTTGAAAAGCAGTATCGTCACCGTCTTGCAAAATGGGCTGAAAAGAAAAATCTTGCCTGACCTGGATTAGAGTACGATTAAATGGCAGACGGTCTTGCCGGCAGTCAGGCAATGTACAGCATAGAAAAAAAGCCCCTGATACAGGGGCTTTTCTCGTTATGTGTATCTTACCATGAGTCGTAATGGGGTGGCCTTTCATTGGCCTTGAGATCATCTTCCCGCATGTCCTGCTGGTTGCGCATCTGCTCCAAGATCGTATTGACCCTGAGCAGTGATGCTTCCAGGACATCCAGCTGCTTTTGCTGAAAGACAAGGGCCTCATTAAGCTCTTCAATCTTTGTCTGC
>CAVJEZ010000056.1:0-9942 GCA_963648625.1 Odoribacter splanchnicus | reverse complement strand
GGCTTTATCCACAGGGGCCGCAAGGGCTTTGAAATTTTGGCAGGCGACATTGACGAGACGCTGCACGAGTGCCCTGAATGCGGCTATCCCACATCTGCGGATGACTTGTGCGGCGTCTGCCGCCTGCGCAGGCAGGTTGCCTCGAACAGGGAGTCAAAATGCGGCAGATAATCGGCAAAATACTGGAAAGGGGCCTCTCGCTGGGCAATATAGCAAGCTATGGCTCTTGGCAGTGCCTGCGTATGTTCGGAGCCTTCTGGGGAACATTGTGCTTTCGCCTGAAAGCCTGGCTCTTTGGCATCAAGGCAGGGAGCAATGTCAGGGTGCACGGCACTGTCGGTCTGATGCGCTGGCCTGGAAGCCGTATAGAAATAGGCGACAATGTTTCCATTGTTTCGTCGTGGCGCCGTGCCACGGCCTGTGCCCTGTCCCATCCCTTAAGGCTCAGGACATTTGGTCCGGACGCAAGCATTGTTATAGGCGATGGCTGTGAACTCTCAGGGACATCTGTCAGCTGCCGCTCAACATCCGTTGTACTGGGCCGCAAGGTGCTGATCGCACCTGACGTTATTATTACGGACTCTGACTTTCATGCGCCGTGGCCGGTTGAGCGTCGTGCTGTCGATCCCGGCATGGATCGCGACAGGCCTGTTCATATAGGAGACGGTGCCTGGATAGGCATGCGCTGCATTATCCTTAAGGGCGTAACCATAGGAAGCGGTGCAATTATAGGTGCCGGAAGCGTGGTAACAAGGGATATCCCAGCCAATGCCGTTGCCTGCGGGGCTCCTGCGAAGGTTGTCCGCCAGTGCGATGCCCGGGGCGAGGTCATGGGCGATGCCTGCGGGACTGACCGGGATGATGAGCAAAAAAAATAAGGCTGCCGTTTTTTGAAGACGGGCAGAAAGCAAAAGGGGGCATAAAGCCCCCTTTTTTGAATCCTTACGGTATGTTACTGCATGGACCGCTGGGCCAGTCCCATGAGCATGTGCACCAGCTTTGCAGCCGTGAAGTCTGCATGGTGCAGGCCTTCTATGGGGGCCAGCTCGACAACGTCAAAGCCGATGATCCGCCTGCCTTTCAGGCACGCCGCAAGGATCTGCATGGACTGATGCCAGAAAAGGCCTCCCGGGGATGGCGTGCCGGTTGCCGGCATGAGCGAGCTGTCAAAGCCGTCCACATCAAACGTGATATAGATATCTTTGGGAAACGATGCAGGCAGGGGCCTGGCAGGCAGGCCCTGTCCTGCGATTATTGCTGAGTCATACGCAGTAATGCCGGCCTTTTTGCGAAAATCAGCCTCTTCGCGGCAATAGTCCCTGGTTGCAAACTGTACCAGCGGGCAGTGGCAGTCCTCGACAATCCTGCGCAGGACGCAGGCATGCGAGAAGCGGTCGTCTTCATATTCATCGCGCAGGTCGCAGTGGGCATCAAAATGCAGGATGCCAAAGGTTTTGCCAGCCTTTGCCAGGGCATGGACAGGAGCGTAGCTTACAGTGTGCTCGCCTCCCAGGACAACAGGGATGGCACCGCAGGAGCAGGCCTCAAGCACTGCCTTTTCCGTGTCAGCAAAGACAGCGGAAAGATCCTGATCGCAGTTAATGGCAGGATGGGTGTAGATGCCAAGCTCGCCCGGGGCGCTGATGCCGTCCCAGGCCTCAAGCTGCTGGGATGCGTCCAGTATGGCGCCCGGACCGAAACGTGTGCCGCTGCCATAGGAAACAGTGCGTTCAAGCGGCACAGGAATGATGTGAAAGCCCGCCTCTTCCGGCCCTGATGCCGGGTATTCCGAGGCAAGGAAGGATGGCTGGTCCTCTGCATTCCGAGGTGCATCCTGCGGCCCTGTTTTTGTGTCAGTATCGTCTGCTCCCATACCGGAAGCAATGCTGGCTGCGATGCGGCTCCTGACCCCGGCATCTGTTTCAGGCAGGGGCGTCTCCGGAAAGAATCTGAAAAAGGCGTCATTAGGATACATTTTTTCCGGCTTTTCAGGCTGCACTCTGCCAACTGGCAGTCTGTCGGGAATAGTATGCCTCTTTTCCTTGTCGTATCTTCTTCCTGTTATATAAAGGATATATGTTCCGCTTTTGGTAGTCTGCTTGCAGATTTTCCCTTTGAGGACGGGGATATCGACGGTGAAGTTATAGTACATTGCAGGGACCTTTATGAGATGCAGATGGAAGCTCCTGACCCGTTATACTGCAGCTGCCTGCTGACGGCAGACAGCTGTATCCGGGGTCATTTATGCTTGTCCGGCTTGTCTGATGCGACGAGATCGTATTCTTTTTGCGGAAGGAAATGACTGAAGATCCAGACAAGCAGGATGACGTAGCCGGCAGAGAAAATGGCAATAAAAGTACCAAACGGCGCAGTTGCAGAGAGACTGAGGCGCATCATGAGCGTTCCGACCACAAAGCCGGAATTTCTGAAGACGGCATTGAAGGCAGGCATGAAGCGCTGGGCCAGCAGAACAAGGGTTATGTCGGCAAAGATGAGGGCTGTATAGACTGATTCAAAGAAACGCTGGTATTCGCCGGTCTTGAGAAAGGCCACAATGTGCATGAGGCCGATGACGATGACTACGCCCAGCAGTGCCAGGCAGAGCAGCTTTTTGCTGATAACGTAAACCGTTGCCGTCGGCCTGTTCAGGCTCAGCCTTCTGGCAGAGACCCGCATGAAGATGCGCAGTGCCACAAAGATGAGCAGGGCTCCAGCTGCGCTGATGGCAATATTCAGTACAGGTTCCCAGTGGTTGGCAATGGTGATGGGCTCCTGCAGGGCACTCAGTTCCTTGAATGCGCCGCGAAGCTGGATAAGGGCCAGGATTTCCAGCTGCTTGCCGACAGAACGGGAAAAGGAGTCGGAAATACAGAAGATGAGGCTGATGACTTCCGTGCCCAGGATAAGCGTAAAGGCCATCATGATGGCCCAGGAATGGTTGTCAGGAGTCATCCTGGCAATATCAGAAGGCAGGATGTGCCAGTTCTTTGCCTCTATAATGGCCAGTGCCACAAAATAGAGAAGCAGGATCGTGGCTGCAACGAAACGCTGTGTTTTCGGTTTCTCCCAGAATTCGTTAAGCGTATCGTAGAGGGTAACAAGCGGTGTCAGCAGCATAGGTCAGTTGGCAGGCCTCGGAAGTACGGCAAAAAAATGCAGGAAACAGGACATTTCAAGGGACAGGGGACATTGCCTCTTCTGTCTTTGCTGACTGTATATCCCAGAACGGGCGGAGATCAAAGTATTCTATTGCGCCGGACAATGGTGTAGGATGCACGCACAGGGAAGGCCGTTCATCCGGTTTTTCCGCTGCCGTGTACGGATATGTTCTCAGCCACCTGCACAGAGGAAACAATATGTCTATCTTTGATATCCTGAGACAGGACAACAGTGAAAGCCCCGCCATGAATCAAAGCTGCCAGCCCGCAGGGCAGGACTCGGACGGCCCGGGCTGCGGCACCATTCTGGGAATAGGAGGCCTGGCTGCCCTTGCCGGACTCCTTCTGCCCAGGAAAGTCGTGAAAGGTGCCGCACTGCTGGGCCTTGGAGCCGTAGCATACAACTTTTACAAGAAGTGGTCCTCCGGCAATGCAGACTCTGATGGCGGACAGCTGTCCGGGGCAGGAAGCCCGTACAGTGTACAGAATCAGGGATGGCAGGGTGAAAACTCCTGCACAAATGACCATTTTTCTTCCGGCAGGCATCAGTTTGGCGACTCGTCTTCTGCCAGGGTAGATACGGCTGATCCTGCTGCAGTCCTTATGCTCAGGGCCATGGTGTATTCTGCAAGGGCAGACGGGCACATTGACGATCAGGAAAGGGACAGGATTATGAAGATTGCCGAGCAGTTCCTGCCCGGTACTGATACTGTGTCCCTGATACAGTCCTTTATGAACGAGCCACTGGACATCGGCACCCTTGTTTCCGGCATTCAGTCGCCTGAGCAGAGGGAAGATCTGTTCCGCCTTTCCTGCCTTGTTATCGATATTGATCACTTCATGGAACGCAGCTACATTGACGCGCTGGCAAGTTCTTTAGCAATAACGAAGACCCGTCAGGCAGAGCTTGAGCAGGAAGTAGAGGCTGTCAAGGCACAGGTAGACAGCGCCAGGTAGTCTTTTTCCCGGATCTTTTGGTACAATTTAAGGAGGATGCGGTTTTGCCTGCACCGCAGGTTTTTCTGCATATTTTTGATGAAAGTTCTTATTACGCCCCGTTCATTTGGTAAAAGCAATGCCGGTCTGTTTACGCAGATTGAGGAACTTGGCTTTGAAATAGTCCGCAACGACACAGGTGCCATCCTTTCAGAGGAGGCCATGTGCGAGAAGATAGCTGACTGCGAAGCCGTTATTCTCGGCGTGGATCCCTGCAATGCAAATGTCCTGGCCCATGCCCCGAAACTGCAGGTTATAGCCCGTTATGGCGTAGGCCTGGACAATGTGGCCATGGACGTGTGCAAAAGCCGGAATATCCTGGTGGAGCGCACTCTTGGCGCCAACAGCAATGCCGTGGCCGATTATGCCTTTGCCCTGATGCTTGCCTGCGCCCGCAAGGTTGTCACCATTGATGCTGCCTGCAGGAGAAAGGACTGGGGCAAGCAGACAGGTATCGACATTTATGGCAGGACGCTGGGCATCATAGGCCTTGGCGCCGTTGGCAAGTGCGTTGCCAGAAGGGCCGCTGGCTTTGGCATGAAGATACTGGCCTCTGACCCCTATTTTGACAAGGAATTTGCTGATTCCTGCGGAGTGGTTTCTGCCAGCATCGACGAAATTTGTGCGAAGGCAGATGTAATCTCCCTGCACACAGTCTTAAACGATGAGACAAGGAATCTTATGAGCAGGGAGCGCATTGCTTCCCTGAAGAAGGACTGCATCCTGATTAACACGGCCCGTGGCGAGCTGGTGGACGAGGCTGCCCTGCTTGATGCCCTTTCCGCAAAGGCCATCTACGGTGCAGGCCTTGATGTTTTCAGCTCCGAGCCCCCGGCCGATGAGCGCTGGTACAAGCTGGACAATGTCGTTCTGGGCTCCCACACATCATCCTCAACAGTGGGCACGACCAACTGCATGGGACAGATGTGCGTCGATACCCTGAAAAAGGTTTTCGGCAAGTAGCCCGAAAGGATATTTCAAGACAGGAAAGCCCCGGACATGTACCATGTCCGGGGCTTTATGCTGTTCTTTGTTTTGCCAGCCGCCTACTTTGTGGCGTTGCCTATGCGCGACCAGCGGATATTGGTCAGGCTTTCCCATGACCAGTAGATGATGCGTGACTTGGCCACGACTGCCTTCCTGTGCACAAAGCCCCAGAAGCGGGAGTCCATGCTGTTGTCGCGGTTGTCGCCCATGACAAAGAAGTTGTCGGCGGGGACTGTGACAGGACCGAAATTATCACGAGTGGGGAGGATTTTGTCAGGCTCCGTGTGGCGGATATAGCTTTCTTGGACTGGCTCTCCGTTGCGGTAGAACTGCTTGTTGCGTACCTCTATTATATCGCCAGGCACGCCGACGACACGCTTGATGAAATAGGTGTCAGGATCCTTGGGATACTCCAGGATGATGATTTCCCCGCGTTCCGGCGGCCTGCCGTCATAAAGGTATATATCGGTAAAGGGAATTTTCAGCCCGTAGTCAAATTTTGTTGCCAGAAGCTGATCGCCCACAAGCAGTGTATCCCGCATTGATTCCGAGGGAATCTTGAAGGGCTGTACGACAAAAGTCCTGATGAGCATGGCCAGGGCCAGTGCCACCACAAGCGTCTGCAGAAAATCAAGCCAGGCCGGCTTGTTTTTTTTCGATTTGGAGCTGTCAGACAGATAGGTTACCATAAATATCCTCTGGGCATCCGCCCCGGCACAGGCGGTAGAATGGGTTGGGCCGTGTATATTCAGCAATACTTTTTATGCAATATCCTGCAAAATCAGTATGGGAAAGGCGCTGAACGGTTTTTTGATCCTGCCTTTTTCAGTGCGCAAAAAGAGAGTGTCCCTTGCGCAGGCAGTACAGGACCCGTGTCAGACGAACTGCGCTATATTGCCCTTTTCTTTTTTCAAGCACAATATCAGCGCAGTCTTTTGTACCGGGAAGCCATGGAAGGGGAGTCAGCGGCTGCCGACAGAGACGCCTGTTACTACCTGCCCCTGTGCTTTTACATCTACAGACGAGCAGGAAGAAAGCAGCATGGCAGAAAAAAGAAGCATGGCTGCCAGACAGCAGGACCAGGGCCTGTCTTTCAACATATTACTGCTCACGGTGGGCTTTTTCCTGGGTAATCCTTGCATGGGCCGGCACATCAGTGGTGACCCAGACATTGCCGCCTATGACAGCGCCTTTGCCGACAGTAATGCGGCCTAAGATGGTTGCACCTGCATAGACTGTGACATCGTCTTCAAGAATGGGGTGGCGCAAATTGCCCTTGGTGAGCGTGCCGTCTTCATTTTTCGGGAAGGACAGGGCGCCTAAGGTAACGCCCTGGTAGAGGCGGCAGTTCTGGCCTATGATGCAGGTTTCCCCGATAACCACGCCTGTGCCATGGTCAATAAAGAAGCGCGGTCCTATCTGGGCGCCGGGATGGATGTCGATGCCTGTCCGGGAATGGGCCATCTCCGAGATGATTCTGGGGATGAGCGGCACATGGTTTTTATAGAGGACGTGCGCTATGCGGTGGTGGATCATGGCGTACATGGAAGGATAGCAGAAGATGGTCTCGCCGGGGCTGGTTGCCGCAGGGTCGCCTTCATAGCCGGCCATGGAGTCGCTGACAAGCATCTCGCGGATGTGCGGCAGCTCGTCAATCAGCAGGCTGGCAGTTTCCTTGCCGCGCTTGGAGCAGTCAACGCATACTTCATTTCCCTCGCAGGAAAAGCAGTGGCCGCGGCGGATCTGCTCGCTCAGAAGACGGTAGATGGTGTCCAGGTTGGCCGAAAGGTGGTATTTTATCGACTCACGCCAGACCCTGGCCGTGCCATAAAAGCCTGGAAACAGCGCTACCATGAGCCTTCCCATAATTTCTTTCAGTGTGTCCAGGGAAGGCATGGGCGCATCCTGGGCCGGCTTGTGCCAGACAGTGTTGAGCGATTCAGGCTCGCAGAGCTTCTTGCTGACTTCGTGTATGCGGCGCATGGCAAGGAAATCGTCATTCAGATCCATGAGAAGTGCTCCTGGGGAAAAAACGTGCGCGGCATGCCACAGCGTGGCGGCCGGCACCGTATACGAATATCCTGTATTGTCTTTGTACTGTACTACAGAGCCGGGGCAAGGGGAATTTTTTTTCTGCAGCTGACAAAAAAGCCCTTCGGCATACGCCAAAGGGCTTGTAATTTTCATGGTGGGATGTGCGGGGATCGAACCTGCGACTCTCTGCTTAAAAGGCAGATACTCTACCTACTGAGTTAACATCCCGTTTGTTTTGATTTCAAGTTCACTACTACTCAATTTATGCCATGTCAAGGATAAATGCCGGTGCCTGAAGAAAAACAGGGCAAAAGGCATGGCAGGGCAGAAACTGAGCTGGCCGGGATGCTACCTGGCCTTGTTCTTTTCGATCTTGGCCCAGGTGTCTTTCAGTGTGCATGTCCTGTTGAAGACAGGCATGTCCTCTGTGCTGTCCTTGTCCTTGCAGAAGTAGCCTACCCTCTCAAACTGCACTGTCTGTCCGACAGGCAGGGAGCCAAGCTCATGTTCGATGAAGATGTCCGTTTCCTTGAAAGAGTCGGGATTGACCAGATCAAGGAAGGTCTTGCCTTCAGGCACGTCATTGGGATTGTCCATGGCAAAGAGGTGTTCGTACAGCCTGGCTTTTGCCGGAATGGCTGTGCGTGCATCCACCCAGTGCAGGGTGCCCTTTACCTTTCTGCCGTCAGGGCTTGTCCCGCCGCGAGAGGCCGGATCGTAGGTGCAGTGAATGGCCTTGATTGAACCGTCCTCATTAAGATCAACATGGGTGCAGGTAACAAGATAGGCGTAACGCAGGCGGACTTCCTTCCCAGGTGCCAGGCGGTGGAACTTGCTTGGCGGATCCATGCGGAAGTCGTCGGCCTCTATATAGAGTTCTTTTGAGAAGCTGACCTTTCTTGAGCCAAATGAAGCATCGTCCGGATACAGCGGCATATCAAAAACATCGGATCCGTCTTCGGGGTAGTTGTCGATAATGACTTTGACAGGATTGATGACGGCCATCCAGCGGGCTGTATGCGCATTGAGATACTCGCGCATGCAGAATTCCAGCAGGCCGTAATCCACAACGGAGTCTGACTTGGCTATGCCTATGCGGGCGCAGAAGTCATGCAGGGCCTCGGGCGGAACGCCGCGGCGGCGCAGGGCGCACAATGTGGGCATGCGGGGATCATCCCAGCCCCGGACTGTGCCTGACTGGACAAGCTGGATAAGCTTGCGCTTGGACAGGATAGTGTGGGTCAGGTTGAGTCGTGCAAATTCCGTCTGCTCGGGATGGTAGACATCCAGTGCTTCCAGGATCCAGTTGTAGAATTCCCTGTTGTTGATGAATTCCACCGTGCAGAGGGAGTGGGTGATGCCCTCAATGGAATCGCTCAGGGGATGGGTGTAGTCATAGAGAGGATAGATGCACCAGGCATCGCCTGTCCTGTGATGATGTGCATGGCGGATGCGGTACAGTGTGGGATCGCGCATGGTCATGTTGGGAGAGGCCATGTCGATTTTGGCACGAAGCACCTTTTCCCCGTCCTTGAACTCGCCGGCGCGCATGCGGCGGAAGAGATCCAGATTCTCCTCTACAGAACGGTTGCGCCAGGGACTTTCCTTTCCGGGCTCTGTGAGTGTGCCGCGGTATTCGCGTATTTCATCGGCAGTAAGATCGTCCACATAGGCCTTGCCCCTGCGGATGAGCTCCTCTGCATAGTTGTAGAGCTGCTCAAAGTAGTTGGAAGCGTAGAATTCGCGATCGCCCCAGTCTCCGCCAAGCCAGCGGACGTCTTCCTTGATGGAGTCAACGTATTCGACGTCTTCCTTGGTGGGGTTGGTATCGTCAAAGCGGAGGTTGCACAGGCCGTTGAATTCCTTTGCTACCCCGAAGTTGAGGCAGATGGATTTTGCATGCCCCAGGTGCAGGTAGCCGTTGGGTTCAGGGGGAAAACGTGTATGCACCTTGCCGCCAAAACGCATGCTGGCATTGTCAGCCATAATTTTTGCGCGGATAAAATCAACACTTTCTTTGTTTTCGGCTTCCTCGGCCATGGGATCCCCCTTTTGCTGATTAGTGTGGAAAACATGCAAATACGCTTTTGCTTGTTTTCCGTCAAATATCTATTTCGTCTTTGCATGGCTAATATCTTGAATTTTTGTATAAAACTGGGACTCTCATGAAGAATGCGTCCTCCTTGCCGTGGTGATTGTCCGGTTTTTCCCGGGATGAGGAATATTTTTTGCCGCAGCCTTGCGGGAAGGGCAATTTCTGCCTTTTCGTCCGGTTTTAGTCCGGGTACTGCCTTGACGTGTTTTGTGATTTTGTTTTATAAGCAACCTTCACACGGAGAGATGTCCGAGTCGGCCGAAGGAGCTCGCCTGCTAAGCGAGTATACGAGCTTAAACTTGTATCGAGGGTTCAAATCCCTCTCTCTCCGCCACCATTGGAAATCATCGGGACTTTGTTTGACCGTAAAAGGCAGCAAAGTCCCTTTTTTTATGCGAAATTTCAATAATTTAGATTCCGTATGCTTTCGTAGTTGTTCATCGTTGTTCACCAGCAGTTTCGCAATTTGTATAGGTTGGTGTATAGGTTGAAAAATTTTAGTCGTGAGCGTCTTGCCCCGACCTATACAAATCGCATGTAAGGTATTGATAATGAACAAGAAATACGAAACGCCACTCTGCGCATCAGCCATAAACAAGGCCCTGTGCGACGGGTATACAGACATATTAAAGGATGCAGGCGCCCTCTCTGCCAGGGCAAGGAATGCAGAGG